>JAYVFU010000069.1:0-4936 GCA_043772865.1 Methylophilaceae bacterium | reverse complement strand
ATACCAAGTCATTAAAATCAGGAATGATATTGTTGACTGGGCAACCACTCATACAGAATGGAATACCACAATCCATACAGCGCGCACCTTGTGTTTTGGCTGCATCATCAGTTAAATGTAATACAAATTCTTTATAGTTTTGTACGCGGTCTTTTACAGGTAAATTAGCCTCTGAAAGACGTTCAAATTCCATAAATCCTGTTACTTTACCCATACTTATAAGCCCTTACCGTATTTAATTTTTGCATTGTTCATATTATTTTTTAGGTGGCCGTTATTTAGCCAGCTTTAAGCTGCAACCAGTGCTTTATCTTCAGCCATTTCAATGAGTGCACGTTTGTACTCATTTGGCATCACTTTGACAAACTTAGTTCTGTAGTTTGTCCAATCTGCCAACATCGTACTTGCACGGACACTACCAGTATATTTAGCGTGATTTTCAATCAACGTTTTTAGTGTCACTTCATCTGGCTGATCTAAATGATGTATTTTGCCTACACTTGCATCCGCACTTTCCACTTTTTCAAGTGCAACCATGCTCATGTTGCATCGTTTAGCAAATAGGCCATCTTCGTCATATACGTAAGCCACGCCGCCGCTCATTCCAGCAGCAAAGTTTTGACCTGTTACACCAAGTACTACCACAGTGCCGCCAGTCATATATTCGCAACCATGATTACCTACACCTTCAACCACAGCAAAAGCGCCTGAGTTACGTACGCAGAAGCGCTCACCTGCAACACCACGGAAATAGCTTTCACCTGTGGTTGCGCCGTACATAACTGTGTTACCGATAATAATATTTTCATGCGCAATACCACGGAAAGCAACGGGTGGCTTAATCACAATGCGACCACCACATAAGCCTTTGCCTACATAATCGTTACCTTCACCAGTAAGTTCTAGCGTGATACCTTTGGCTAAGAATGCAGCAAAACTTTGTCCTGCCGTGCCAGTGAGTTTAACGTTAATGGTGTTATCTGGTAGGCCAGTGCTGCCATAACGGACTGCCACTTGGTTAGACAACATCGTACCAACCGTACGATTAGTATTAGTAATGGCCGATTCAATATTCACCACTTCAGCATTCTCTAATGCTGGTTTTGCTAGTGCAATTAATTTATTGTCTAAGGCTTTTACCAAGCCGTGATCTTGCACGGCGTTGTTTTTACGTGAGACGCTAGCATCCATTTCTGGCTGGTGGAAAATACGGCTGAAATCTAAACCCTGAATTTTCCAATGATTAATCCCAGCTTGCATATCCAATAAATCTGGGCGACCAATTAAATCATCAAATTTAGCAATGCCCATGCTCGCCATCAGCTCGCGCACTTCTTCAGCAACAAAGAAGAAATAATTCACCACATGCTCAGGCTGCCCTGTGAATTTCTTGCGTAATTCGGGATCTTGCGTAGCAACGCCAACAGGACAAGTATTAAGATGACATTTACGCATCATAATACAGCCCTCAACTACTAGCGGGGCCGTTGCAAAGCCAAACTCATCAGCGCCTAATAACGCACCAATTAGCACATCACGACCCGTTTTCATTTGGCCGTCAACTTGCAAGACAATGCGACCACGTAATTGGTTAAGCACTAAGGTTTGCTGAGTTTCAGCTAAGCCTAACTCCCACGGCGTACCAGCATGTTTGACTGATGAAATGGGCGATGCGCCCGTGCCACCATCATGACCAGCCACTACAATATGGTCTGACTTTGCTTTTGCTACTCCTGCAGCAACCGTGCCAATACCTGTTTCTGACACAAGTTTGACTGATATTGACGCAAGTGGATTCGCATTTTTTAAATCATGAATCAGTTGCGCTAAATCTTCAATCGAATAAATATCATGATGCGGCGGCGGCGATATTAACCCTACGCCTGGCACTGAAAAACGTAGTTTTGCAATGTATGGGCTTACTTTGTGGCCAGGTAATTGACCGCCTTCACCTGGTTTAGCCCCTTGTGCGACTTTAATTTGAATTTGATCAGCAGCACTCAAATACTCAGCTGTAACACCAAAACGTCCAGAAGCCACCTGTTTAATGCGTGAACGCATAGAGTCACCCGCCTTTAGCGGAATATCACTTTCGATATTAGCAATGCCAATGACATTGGCCATACTGGTATCTTTTGTTACCGCGATAAAGCGTTTTGCATCTTCACCACCTTCACCCGTGTTAGATTTACCACCGATGCGGTTCATGGCAATAGCTAAGGTAGCATGTGCTTCTGTAGAAATAGAGCCGAGTGACATGGCGCCCGTAGCAAAACGTTTAACAATTTCTTTTGCTGACTCAACTGAATCTAACGGAATTGGCGCACCCGCTGGTTTAATCTCAAACAAGCCACGTAAAGTCATATGGCGGCGTGTTTGATCGTTAATGAGTTTTGCGTACTCTTTGTAAGTGCTTGCAGAATTGGTGCGGGTTGCATGTTGCAACTTGGCGATTGAATCTGGCGTCCACATATGCTCTTCACCACGTACGCGATAAGCATAATCACCCCCAGCATCCAGCATATTGGCTAGCACGGGATCATTACCAAACGCTGCGTTGTGTAAGCGTAAGGTTTCTTCTGCCACTTCACTCAAGCCAATACCTTCAATATTAGTAGCTGTGCCAGTAAAATATTGCTCAACAAATGCAGTATTTAATCCAATGGCTTCAAAAATTTGACCACCACAGTATGATTGATAGGTAGACACACCCATCTTTGACATGACTTTATACAAGCCTTTGCCAATAGCTTTTACGAATTTTTTGTTAGCTTCTTTTGTGTTGCCTAGCTTAGTGTCCAAGGCCACCATATTGGCAATGGTTTCAAACGTCAGCCATGGGCAAACTGCTTCAGCGCCGTAGCCAGCGAGTAGTGCAAAATGATGTACTTCACGCGCTGAACCTGTATCGACCACCAAGCCAGTATTAGTGCGCAAGCCCGCCTTAACTAAATGCTCATGAGTTGCTGAACAAGCAAGCAAGGCTGGTACGGCAATACGGTGTTCGCTAATTGCACGGTCAGATAAAATCAATACGTTAAAGCCAGCATGTACCGCTTTTTCTGCAGCAGAGGTAATAGCTGCAACAGCGTTTGCCATACCAGCTTTGCCTAGCTCTTTGTTCAACCCTACATCATAAGTAATATCTAGCACTAAGGATTTATAACGGCCTTGTGTGAGGCTATCAATCGCTTTTAACTGCGCTAACTCTTCTAAAGTCAACACTGGTTGGCTGGATTCTAAACGTAGTGGCGGGTTTGTTTCATCAATACCCAACAAGTTTGGTTTTGGACCAATAAAAGTCACTAAAGACATCACCAACTCTTCACGAATTGGATCGATGGGTGGATTAGTGACTTGCGCGAATAACTGTTTGAAATAACTGTAAAGTAATTTCGGTTTGTTTGACAAAATAGGTAACGCACTATCGTTACCCATAGAACCTGCACCTTCTTCACCATTGGCAACCATAGGCTGTAAGATAAATTTAATATCTTCTTGTGTATAACCAAAGGCTTGTTGCGTATCCAATAATGACTCGTTCATTTCGAGTTTGTCATCTACTTGCGGCAAATCACCTAAGAAATAGCGCGATTTTTCAATCCACGCTTTATAGGGTTTAGCCGTTGCAAGTTGTTTTTTAACTTCGGCATCGTCAATAATGCGACCTTGTTCGGTATCAATTAACAACATTTTGCCTGGTTCTAAACGCCATTTTTTGATGATTTTTTCTTGTGGAAATGTCAGTACACCCATTTCAGAGGCCATCATTACAAGATCATCATCTGTGACTAAATAACGTGCTGGACGTAGTCCGTTACGATCTAAAGTGGCGCCAATCATGCGGCCATCGGTAAATGCGACCGCTGCTGGGCCGTCCCATGGCTCCATCAATGCTGCATGATATTCATAAAAAGCGCGGCGCTCTTCATCCATGAGTGGATTGCCAGACCAAGCTTCTGGAATCAGCATCATCATGGCGTGTGGTAATGAGTAACCACCAGCGACTAGCAATTCTAAACAATTATCAAAACATGCTGAGTCTGATTGACCTTCGCTAATAAGCGGCCAAAGTTTTTCTAAATCTTCTCCAATTAAAGCAGAGCGCATCGCTTCGTGACGCGCTGCCATCCAATTAACATTTCCTACAACGGTATTAATTTCACCATTGTGTGCAATCATGCGGAATGGATGCGCTAGATCCCAAGCGGGGAAAGTGTTGGTAGAGAAACGTTGATGCACTAATGCGAGTGCAGAAACCATGGTTTCATCCACTAAATCGGTATAGTAAATACCTACTTCTGCAGCCAGCAACATGCCTTTGTAGACCAATGTGCGGCTTGATAAAGAGGGGATGTAAAACGCGGCTTTATCGGTAATTTTTAGCGCACGCACTGCATGCTCTATGCGTTTACGGATAACAAAACATTTACGCTCGAATACGGTTTGATCTGCGGCTCTGCTACCAATTATAACTTGACGCATGACAGGTTCAACATCACGTGCAGCATCTGCAATATTGCTGTTATCGCGTGGTACATCACGCCAGCCCAACAGGGTTTGGTTTTCTTCAGCAATAATTTTAGTGATAATGGCTATGCAAGCATCACGACTTTGAGCATCTTGTGGTAAAAACACTGTGCCACATGCGTATTGACCCGCATCAGGCAATGTGATGTCAAGTTTTGTAGCTTCTTTGCGCATAAATGCATCTGGCATTTGGATGAGCATGCCAGCACCATCGCCTAATTTTGGATCATAACCAGTTGCGCCACGGTGTGTTAAATTCTTTAAAATCTGCAGGCCTTGCGCCACTATACTATGGCTTTTTATGCCTTTAATGTGCGCTACAAAGCCCACCCCACAAGCATCACGCTCGTTAGTTGGGTTATATAAGCCTTGTTTACTTGGAATTTGGTTTACTGACATATTCTTT
>JAYVFU010000068.1:0-15403 GCA_043772865.1 Methylophilaceae bacterium | reverse complement strand
TTTTTGCCGCAGCCAATGATATGTCAGCCAAATTAGCGGCGGGATTATTGCCACCAGAAAAAGCCGCTGTTGCACCGCAGCTTATTTTTAATCAACATTTAGATGCATATTTAACGCTGTTTTTTGTACTGGTGTTATGGGTTGTTATCTTTGATATGTTGCGAATGGTAAGCCGTTTTTTGCTTGGTAAAACCGTACTACCCAATACTGAAACTGCTTATGTTAAAAGTCGTAGTATTTAAAAGCTTAGGTAACAATATATTCAAGTACTTAAGGTAGTATCCAGTTGTTAAGAAAATCATTGGCAGCTAATTAAGCCATCATCAAAAATAAAAAAAGGGCGGGTAATGCAAAAACATAACTTTGAGTTTACAGGCAGTGGGCGAGAATATTTTAAAATATGGATTGTTAACTTATTGCTGACAATTGTCACACTGGGCATTTACAGTGCTTGGGCAAAAGTACGGCGCAATCAGTATTTTTATCGCAATACCTATTTAGCTGGTGCCAGCTTTGATTACCACGCTTCACCTTTAACTATTTTAAAAGGGCGTATCGTTGCCTTGATTTTGTTCACTGCGTACAGTCAATCGATACGCATTAGTACAACGCTTTACTTCGTGATGCTAGGCGTTGTGATGTTGGTTTTGCCTTTTCTTATCCAGCGTTCGCTACGTTTTAAATTGCACAATAGTAGCTATCGAGGATTGCGTTTTAAATTTGCAGGCGATATAGCTGGCGCGTTCAAAGTGTTTTTGCTGTGGCCAATGTTGACATTATTTTCTTTGTATATGCTGGTGCCATTTGCCCATCAACGCATGAAAAAATACCAACACAACAACAGTTTATTTGGTCAAACACCGTTTTATTTTAATGCGCCAATTGCTGATTTTTATCTGATTTATGTCATCGCTTTTATTTGTGTCATGGGTTTGGGTGTTTTAGCGGGTGTCAGTGTTGCTTTATTGGGGCTAGGTAGTTTGATGGGCGCTAGTATGGGTTATGAAAAAATGATAGCGATAGTGATTGCTGTGTATGCAGTACTTATTATTGCGGGCTTATTTATTGCACCTTACTTTAACTCACGTATGCAAAACTTAATTTGGAATAAAACGCAGTTGGGTCAATATCATTTTAATAGCAGTTTACAAGCAAGAAAACTCCTGTTTATTTACATCACCAACGCGTTGGGGATTGTGTTCACGTTGGGTTTATATCAGCCATTTGCTAGTGTTCGCTTACTAAAATATCGCTTGGAAAATCTCAGTTTAGAAGTAGATGGCGATTTACAAACGTTTGTTGCTAGTCAAGAGTTAGAGTTGGGTGCAACAGGTGAAGGTGCCGCCGATATTTTTGATATTGATATTTCACTCTAAATATGGCTTGAAAAAAATGACTTGTCAAGCTAACTACTACGATTTACAAAGTTCCGAAGCCTATCCTGTGACGTTAAGTGCAGGGCTAAATGGATTGCGTATCCAAAGTAATCAAGCCAGCGATAACATTAATATGCTGTGGCAAATGGCTGAGGTACGTATATCCGAACGTTTGGGTAGGACCCCACGTACCCTGCGCCATGCAAGTAAGGGTTTTTGTGAGGTAACAGATTTAAATAGCTTGGATACCTTATTAAAAGACCTGAATCACGCACCCAATCTGCTAGAGCTTGTGCAACATAGTACTCCTGCTATGTTGGTCAGCGTCACCATTTTTATCATGGTTTTAGGGGCTAGTTATTTGATAGGACTACCTATAGTTTCTAAAATCATCGCTATGCAATTACCGCAAAAAAGCTTGAACATGCTGGATAACGGCAGTTTAAAAGCGCTTGAAACATACAAATTCTTAACACCGAGCAAGCTAACTCCACAGCGTCAGCAAACACTTACAGCAGAATTTGCAAAATTGGTTGAAAATTCCGATAACACTAGGCTTAATGCAGTTGAACTTAGTCATAGAGACAGCTATCAATTGGTATATCGAGCTTCTGAACCGTTAGGTGCAAACGCATTTGCCTTACCATCTAGCACCATTGTGATGTTAGATGATTTGGTTGCGTTAAGTAGCAATGATAACGAGTTGATGGGCGTGTTAGCCCATGAGTTAGGTCATGTACAGCGGCGTCATGCGGCGCGTATGGTATTACAAACTTCCATTGTTGGCTTAGCCGCCACTTGGTGGTTAGGCGATGTCAGTACTTTGCTTGCAGCTGCACCGGCTGCCATATTAGGTGCAAAATATTCACGTGATATGGAACGTGAAGCTGATATTTACGGCATCGCTTTAATGCAAAAAAATGGATTATCGGCTTGTTATTTAGCCAGTATGTTAGGCAAGTTAGAAGAAAATTTTAAGCAAAAGCAGGCGAATAAAATGAATAAAAAACAATTAGATCAGGCTAATGAGAGTAAGCACTCAGAAAACAAAATACTCAGCCAAATTGGCAGCTATTTATCAAGCCATCCCGCCACGCCAGAACGTATGAAAATGCTTTGCCCAGCTCAATAAAGGCTTAATCATATGAAAAACTGGTTAAGACTTTGTTGGAATAATATTAGGCGATTATCTGGCGATGATGCTTATGAGCGCTATTTGTCGCAATATGCTGAACATATTCAAATGCATAGCGATGATGAAAACAACTCGCAGTCAGCTAACTCAGATCTACCGCACTTAGAGCCAGCATTATCTAGAAAAGAATTCTTCAAACAATGGCAAGATGGCAAATGGAAAGGTATTAAACGTTGTTGCTAAAAAACACCAGCCAACTATCATTAGACGAAGGTGATATTTCACGCATTATAGAAATGGCGTGGGAGGATAGAACTACGTTTGAGGCAATTGAAGCACAATTTGGTATCAATCAAGATGGTGTGATTAAAATGATGCGGGCTAATCTTAAACTGAGCTCATTTAAGCTGTGGCGTGAGCGCACACATGGTCAAGTCACCAAGCATCAGAAATTACGTAGCAGTGAAATAACGCGCCATAAAGCTAATCATCGGGTTAAGCAGTTCTAGTGTTGCTTAAAATTTAAATGTGCTGTTGCGATTAGTCCACCAAAACATCCAAATGCCTAATAAAATCATAGGTAAACTTAGCCACTGCCCCATGCTTAAGCCCATTTTAAGTAAGCCTAAATACTCATCTGGCTGACGTGTATATTCTACTAAAAACCTGAAGCTGCCATAGCCCATTAAAAACAGGGAAGAAATTGCACCTGTTGCTCGCGGTTTTGCGGAGTAAATCCACAATACTAAAAATAGCACAATGCCTTCTAAAAAGAATTCATACAGTTGTGAGGGGTGCCGCGCTACTAAGTCTACTTGTGGAAATATCATGCCGTATTCACTATTGGTTGGTCTACCCCATAGTTCACCATTAATGAAATTACCCATACGCCCAGCGCCTAAACCAATGGGTACAAGAGGTGCAACAAAATCCATAATATTGAGCCATTTAACTTGATACTTTTTCGCAAACATCCACATGGCAACAAGCACACCTAAAAAACCTCCATGAAAACTCATGCCACCCTGCCAGATTGCGGCAATTTCTAGCGGATGTTGTATGAAGTGTGCAGGTTGATAAAACACCACGTAGCCCAAGCGACCGCCCAAAATGACACCGAGCGCGCCAAAAAATAATGCGTCGTCTAGCATCTGATTAGTCCAGCCGTGCCAAGTACGATGTTTAATTTGCCATTTACCTAGACCTAAAAAAGCCATGAAGCCAATTAAATACATCAATCCATACCAATGGATGCCAAATTTTTCGGTGATGTGCAGCGCAACAGGGTCAAACGTGGGGTGTACAAACATTGATTTATTCACACTAGATATTTTAAATTATATATATTTTACTTGTTAGTTGGATGTGATGGTGTAGGTTTTTGTTATAAATAGGCTTGCTGTCATCAAGCGCAAGATTTTTTCTTTAGGTAAAGCAATTACTTTCGTTGTATTTTGCCCACTAGCAGATAAGCAAAAACATGCTAAATCAAGTAATGCCAGTTTTATTGAGTATTCTCTAGTAGTCTAAAATTAAGTAGTCTAAAATTATACTTTTAGAAATATTTAAGGCTTCGTTATGCCAGTTTATCGCTCTCGTACTACCACTCACGGTCGCAATATGGCGGGGGCTCGCGCACTTTGGCGCGCCACTGGCATGAAAGATGGCGATTTCAATAAACCGATTATCGCGATTTCAAACTCATTTACACAGTTTGTACCAGGTCACGTGCATTTAAAAGATTTAGGTCAAATGGTGGCACGTGAAATTGAGCGTGCCGGTGGTGTGGCTAAAGAGTTCAATACGATTGCGGTAGATGATGGCATTGCAATGGGTCACAGCGGTATGTTGTATAGCTTGCCGAGCCGCGATTTAATTGCAGATTCAGTTGAGTATATGGTGAATGCGCACTGCGCTGATGCGTTAGTGTGCATCTCAAATTGCGATAAAATCACGCCTGGCATGCTGATGGCGGCGTTGCGCTTAAATATCCCAGTGGTATTTGTTTCTGGTGGCCCAATGGAAGCAGGTAAAGTCAACTGGAATGGTGTTACGCACAAACTTGATTTAGTCGATGCGATGGTGGCGGGCGTTGATAGTAAAGTGTCTGATGCAGAATCAGATGCGATTGAGCGCTCAGCTTGCCCCACTTGTGGTTCATGTTCCGGCATGTTTACCGCTAACTCTATGAATTGTTTAACCGAAGCGCTAGGTTTAAGCTTACCTGGTAACGGTTCAACATTGGCGACACACGGTGCACGTAAACAACTCTTTTTACAAGCAGGTCGCTTAATTGTCGATTTAGCAAAACGCCATTACGAGCAAGACGATTACTCTGTATTGCCACGTTCAATCGCCAATTTTAAAGCCTTTGAAAACGCGATGAGTTTAGACGTTGCCATGGGTGGCAGCACCAATACAGTGCTGCATTTGCTGGCTGCTGCACATGAAGCAGGTTTAGATTTTACGATGAAAGACATCGATCGTATTTCGCGTAACGTACCGTGTGTGTGTAAAGTGGCCCCAGCAACTTCTAAATATCATATGGAAGACGTACACCGTGCGGGCGGCGTAATGGGTATTTTGAGTGAGCTAGACCGTGCAGGGGTGATTCACCGTGATACCCCCACAGTGCACAGCCCAACCATGGGTGATGCTATGGATAAATGGGACATCACAAGGACTCAGGATGAAGAGGTTTTAAAATTTTTCCGCGCAGCACCAGGTGGCATCACTACCACTATTGCTTTTAGCCAAAGCATGCTGTGGCCAGAGTTGGATATTGATAGGACAGAGGGCTGCATCCGTGATAAAGCGCATGCATACAGCCGGGATGGTGGTTTAGCCGTGCTTTACGGCAATATTGCTTTAGATGGCTGTATTGTTAAAACTGCGGGTGTGGATGACAGTATATTAAAATTCACTGGTCGCGCCCGTATATTTGAAAGCCAAGATACTGCTGTGGAAGGCATTTTAGCCGATGAGATTGTTGCGGGCGATGTTGTGGTTATTCGTTATGAAGGTCCGCGCGGTGGCCCTGGTATGCAAGAAATGTTATACCCCACTAGCTATTTAAAATCTAAAGGCCTTGGCAAGGAATGTGCTTTGTTAACAGACGGTAGGTTCTCTGGCGGTACATCGGGTTTAAGCATCGGTCACGCATCACCAGAAGCCGCAGAAGGCGGTGCCATTGGCTTGGTAGAAGAGGGCGATACCATAGAAATTGATATTCCAAATCGCACCATACATCTGGTGATTACCGATGAAGAAATGGCACACCGCCGTGCCAAAATGGAAGAAAAAGGCAAGGCGGCTTGGAAGCCTGTTAATCGCGAGCGCTTTGTTTCTCCAGCCTTGCGTGCCTATGCCGCAATGAGTACCAGTGCGTCTAAGGGTGCAGTGCGAGATGTATCTCAAATTGAAAAGTAGCACATGATTAATTGCGCATTTAAAACATCTAATAAATTGTAGAGAACCTAATAAATGAATACAGAAACACTAGAAATAAATAAGGTACCCAATACAAAAAAACGCCTAAAACTACATGCCCATGTCACGCAATCCCAAGATGAGAATGGCTTACAGTATTTGGAAGTAGATAATCCACTGAGTACAGCCACGATAGCGTTGCAAGGTGCTCATGTGGTTGGCTGGCAGCCTAAGTTTCAAACTCAACCTGTGCTGTGGTTATCCAGCAAAGCGCGCTTTTTAAAAGGACGTTCTATACGTGGTGGTGTACCCATTTGCTGGCCATGGTTTGGCGCACACCCCACTGATAGTACTTTTTGTCCGCATGGATTTGCCCGCGTTATTCCATGGCGCGTGATGGATATTGATGCTACAGCCACGGGCGCTACGCGTATTATTTTAGAAATGATAGAAACGCCAGAAGCTAAGCGTCAGCTTTCATACCCTTATGCGCTGACTATCACCATTACTATTGGGCGGCGCTTACGTATTGATATGGCGACGACTAACAAAGCCGATCACCCATTTGTGATTGGCGAAGCCTTCCACACTTACTTAAACGTAAGCGATATCACTAACGTTAAAATAACGGGTATGCAAGATTGTGTGTATGCCGATAAATTGCTTAAATACGAACGCCATGTAGAACATAACCCCTTGGTGTTTGATGGCGGTGAATTTGATCGGGTGTTTATTAACCACAGCAGTGATTGCACCGTGCATGATAAAGGTTTCAACCGCCTGATTCATGTTTCAAAATCTGGCAGTAATACCACCGTAGTGTGGAGCCCGGGCGCAGAAAAATCAGCGCAGATGGGTGATATGGGCGAAGTGGATGAATGGCGCAAAACTGTATGTGTAGAAACCACCAATGCGTTAGAAAACATGGTGGTAATTAACCCTAATCGCACGCATATTATTAGTACAGAGTATTTTGTAGAAACGCTGTAAGATAAATTTGGTTAAGACTTAATTGAAATTTTTATAACAACGCTTTTTAATTAATAACCTCTCACTTTCGGCATTCCCGCGTAGGCGGGAATCCAGTCAAGTGCCTGAGTAGCCAAGATTCCCGTCTATACGGGAATGACGAAAGTTAGGTATTTTTTATATATAAAGAAACTGAGTTTCAGTTTATACAATACCTTCTAAAATTTGCACCTGCACAATTGCCCCCGCCTCGATATTGCCTACTGTATCATCCAACACAATAAAACAATTGGCTTCCGACATACTACGCAATACGCCAGAACTTTGGTTATCGGTTGGCTTTACTTTCCATAAACCATCATCAGCAAGATACAGTACGCCACGTTGAAACTCGGTGCGTCCTGTCATTTTTTTGATATTGCCTGTACATATTACATTGAGCATAGGCAATGGTTTGGGATTAGTTTGCCCCATGAGTATAAGCAAGGCAGTACGCACAAATTGGTAAAACGTGACCATGGTTGATACTGGGTTGCCTGGTAGGCCAAAGTAGTGCGCAACTCTATTGTTTTCTTTGCTGTTTACTTTACCAAAAGCCAGTGGTCTACCAGGCTTCATGGCGATTTTCCAAAATAAGACTTCACCATGTTGAGCGAGCAAGTCTTTCATATAATCAGCTTCACCGACTGAAACACCACCCGTGGTGAGTATAACATCTGCTTGGTTTGCCGCAGTGAGGAGTGCATTTTCAAGTAATACTGGGTCATCACGCACTACACCCATATCGATGATTTCTACACCTAAACGGCTCAGCATGCCGTAAATCGTATAGCGATTACTGTCGTAAATCTGACCGCTGGCGAGTGTCTGACCAATTTGTGTAAGCTCATCACCCGTACTAAAAAAAGCCACTTTAAGTTTGCGAAAAACACTTAATTCACCAATACCTAATGAGGCGATTAAACCTAAATCTGCTGGGCGCATTAAATGCCCAGCACTTAATACCACTTGATTGATGGCTAAATCTTCACCCGCATAACGGACATTTGCACCTGATTTTTGCGTTTCGTTTAAAGTGATTAAATCACCTTCAACACTCACGCGCTCTTGTATAATCACTGTGTTTGCACCTGTCGGTATCACGGCACCCGTCATAATGCGCACACACTCGCCAACTTCCACACTTTCATTAAAAGCTTTGCCAGCAAACGCAGTGCCGATTATTTTAAGTGAAGTTTTACCTTCAGTTTGTAGGCTCTCAATATTATATGCGTAGCCATCCATTGCAGAATTATTATGATTGGGCACATTACTTGGCGATAAAACTTCGCTAGCCAAAACCCGACCTAATGTATCGCGCAAGCTTAAATTTTCTATAGCGGTAACAGGTGATAAAAACTGGAGGATAAACGCGCGCGCTTGTTCAACAGGCATGGAGTTCGGATCGTAATCATCCATATAGCTTGGGTCTGATACGATATCGCTGAGTGATTTTTTAGTCATGATTTATAGATATTAAGGTTTTGTTGAGTAAATGTTAAGGTGCGATTTACAAGCGAGACCGACTAGCAAATTTTGTGACAAAATCTGCAATCTGCTCAATATTATTTAAGTCAAGCACGGGTAGCTGACTCGGGAGATGGCTTGCGAGCTGAGTATCGCTGGCAATCGCAATAATTGTACTATCTTGCATGGCTAATAAAGGCTGCCCTAAACTCGCGCGAAACACCTCAATTTTTGGAATCGCTTCATGGCGAAAACCCTCTACTAGTACTAAATCTGTAAGGTCAGTATCTAATTGTGTCAGTAGTGTATTTAGGCTTGGTTCAGGTGCTGTATCGAGCATGTTGCGATGTTCGGTCATCAATGCCCAGCGCGTGTTAGAGGCTATCATCGTTTGCACTGCGCCCGCTTCGCGCAGTTTGTAACTATCTTTGCCTGGATAATCAATATCAAACGTGTGGTGCGCATGTTTAATCACTGATACTCGTAGTCCTCGTGCTATTAGCGCTGGGATGAGTTGGGTCAGTAATGTAGTTTTGCCGCTATTGCTGGCATATGCACAAAAACTTAAAGTTGGAATGGTGTTGGAGATTGAAAGTTGCCTAATCATTTTTTAACGCTAATTCCAAATTGTAGAGCTCTTCATGGGTGTTTAAATTAATAAAAGCTTCACTACAGTCACTGAAATCCACTTCAACGTATGCCAAGCTCTTTTGCCAAGCGCTTACTTTGCGATTTTCTTGCGCAAAATAATCATTCAAACTAGGCAGCAACCCTTTTTTGCATAAACAAAAAACTGGGTGAGCAAAGCCATCACTACTTGCTACAGCAACATCGGCGTTATTTTCTATTAAAGCTTTTAAAAGTCGCTGTGTTAAATCTGCTGGTAAATGCGGCGAGTCACATGGCACTGTTAACACATAACAGTATTTGCTATGTGTTAAACCTAGTTGTAACCCTGCGAGTGGTCCAATAAAAACAGGGCATTCATCTTGTAGCACAGTAAAACCAAAAGCTTGATATTGTGCAATTTCACGATTGGCGTTAATGATAATTTCATCCACTTGAGGCTTTAATCGGCTAATTACATGTTGAATAAGCGGCTTGTTTTGCAAAAGCACTAAACCTTTATCAACACCGCCCATACGGGAGCCACGACCACCTGCCAAAATAATACCTGTAATTTTTTCAGAAGTTTGTATCAGCATAGGTTACAAGTTGCATTTTTTGAGTGCATGCTAAACAACTTAACCACCAGTATGTGACATAAATCTAATCACTGCTGGCGCTGCACGTTGCAAATCAAAATCGTGACCTTTAGGCTTGACTTTCATACTGTTTAAAATGGCGGAAATCAGCGGTTGATCATCATGTGGATGTTCGCGAAGTAAAGGCATCAGCTCAATTTTATCTTCCTGCCCCAAACACAGATAAAGCTCGCCTTTACAAGTGATGCGTACGCGATTACAACTTTCACAAAAATTGTGTGAATGCGGTGAAATAAAGCCAATTTTAGTGTTGGTAGTGGCTACTTTCCAGTAGCGTGCCGGGCCACCAGTCGTTTCAGTGCTGGCAACTAATGTATGTTTGCTTTGCAATAATTTGAGCGTATCAATATTACTGACGAATGTGTTGCCGCGTGCGTGATCAACTTCACCTAATGGCATTTCCTCGATAAATGTAATGTCAATTTCTTGATTGATAGCAAAATCAACCAAGCTTAATGTTTCGTCATCATTCACTCCGCGCATTAACACGGTGTTTAATTTAACATTATCAAAGCCAGTTTGTTTGGCAGATGCTATGCCTGCTAATACTTTGCTCAGTTCACCCGTGCGAGTGATTTTTTTAAAACGGGCGGCGTCCAAGCTATCTAAGCTAATATTAATGCGCTTAACACCAGCATGTTTAAGATTAACTGCTTGTTTTTCCAATTGGCTGCCATTGGTAGTAAGCACTAACTCAGCCAAACCTTTTAGCTGGCCAATATGTTCAAATAGCCATAATGCATTTTTGCGCACTAAAGGCTCTCCACCAGTAATACGCACTTTGCTTACGCCTAATCCAACGAATACGCGTACTAAACGGGCGCATTCCTCAAGGCTTAATACTTCATTTCGTGGTAAAAATGTCATATCTTCACTCATGCAGTACACACAACGAAAATCGCATCTATCAGTGATAGATAAGCGAATGTAATCCACTATCCGACCAAACTGGTCTACTAAAGATGGGGTTGTCGTGTTGTTGTTCATAATGGTGTAAATATGTACTTACAAATTGTTACATTTAAGCTGTAGGGTGGTTTTATGTACTGACATTTCAGTATATTATAGGCAATATTATTTAGTACATAAATTGTTTAATTTAACCCTAAATTTTATACGAATGTTGACGTAACTAATTTTTGGGCTTTAAGTGGGTGAACAAAGGTTGATGTTAGAAAATATGCAATCAATTGAACAACATATCGCAGCACACAAGCATGTGCCAGGCGCACTTTTGCCTTTGCTACACGCCATACAAGATGATATTGGTTATGTGCCACAAGATGCCTATGCAAGCATTGGTAAAGCATTAAATTTGTCTGTAGCTGAAGTGCATGGCGTAGTCACGTTTTACCATCATTTTCGAACTGCACCTGCTGGTCGACACATTTTACAAATCTGCCGCGCTGAATCTTGCCAATCTATGGGATCAGAAAAGTTAGAGGCGCATGTTAAAGCGCAGTTGGGTATTGATTATCATCAAACCACAACCGATGGTGCAATAACTTTAGAGCCAATTTACTGTTTGGGTAACTGTGCATGCTCGCCTTCTATCATGATAGATGATGAAGTTTATGGGCGTGTTGATGCGAACAAAGTTAATCAAATTATTGCAGAAGCACGTGCTGGAGAGTTAGCATGACAATCACAGTTTATATACCACGCGACTCCAGCGCGTTATCACTAGGCGCAGAGCGAACGGCGAAAGCCATTGCATCAGAAGCAAAAAATCGCGGTGTTGAAATCAATTTAGTGCGTAATGGCTCACGCGGCATGTTTTGGTTAGAGCCTATGGTAGAAGTCGCCACAGAACAAGGCCGTGTGGCTTATGCGCCCGTTCAACCAGAAGATGTGGCCAGCCTATTTGATGCTGACTTTCTGCATGGTGGTTCGCATACTCTATGCCTAGGTTTAACTGAAGAAATCCCCTATTTTAAAAATCAGCAACGCCTGACATTCGCCCGTGTTGGTATTACAGACCCAGTTTCACTTGATGACTATATCGCACACGATGGTTACAAAGGCTTGCAAAAAGCGCTTGAATTAAATGGTGCAGAAATCGTAAAAATCGTGACCGATTCAGGTTTGCGTGGTCGAGGTGGTGCAGCTTTTCCAACGGGTATTAAGTGGAACACCGTACTTGGCGCAGCAGGGACGCAAAAATATATCGTCTGCAATGCGGATGAAGGTGATTCTGGCACGTTTTCTGATCGCATGATTATGGAAGATGACCCATTTGTGCTCATTGAAGGCATGACGATTGTAGGCGTGGCGGTAGGGGCTACACAGGGATATATTTATTTACGCTCAGAATATCCTCATGCTTTAGAAACCTTAAACACAGCGATAGCGAGTGCTTACAGTGCAGGTTATTTGGGTGACGATGTTTGTGGTTCAAATAAAGCATTCCACCTAGAAGTACGTCGTGCGGCTGGTGCATATGTATGTGGCGAAGAAACCTCTTTACTTGAAAGCTTGGAAGGTAAACGTGGTTTAGTACGCTTTAAACCACCACTACCTGCCATTGAAGGTTTATTTGGACAACCAACTGTTGTAAACAATGTCATATCACTAGCTACTGTGCCAATTATCTTGGATAAGGGCGCGCAATATTATGCAGATTATGGCATGGGTCGTTCACGCGGTACTTTGCCAATACAATTAGCAGGTAATATTAAACATGGCGGTTTAGTTGAGTTGGCCTTCGGAGTGACTTTACGTGAATTGCTTTATGATTTTGGCGGTGGTTCAGCCAATGGAAAACCTATACGTGCTGTACAAGTTGGCGGACCTTTAGGTGCATTTTTACCCGAAAGCCAATTTGATACCCCATTGGATTACGAGGAATTTAATAAGATTTGGGCAGTGCTAGGTCATGGCGGCATAGTAGCATTTGATGACACAGTAGATATGGCAAAAATGGCACGTTATGCGTTTGAGTTTTGCGCCATTGAAAGTTGTGGAAAATGCACACCGTGCCGCATTGGTAGCACGCGTGGTGCTGAAGTCATGGATAAAATTATGAGCGGGACAGACGTCACTAAAAATATTAAATTAGTGCGCGATTTAAGTGAAACCATGCTTCATGGCTCGCTCTGTGCTTTAGGTGGAATGACGCCCTACCCAGTGTTGAGTGCTATGAATCATTTTGCAGCTGATTTCGAAAACAGAAGCTAAGCTGCGCTTGCGGATTTAAATATTAGGCAAGTTTAAAAATTAAGTTAATTAGCCTATCAAGGCTGCCGCAAAAGCGGCAAGGAGTGCAAGATGGATGACATTAAATATACTGTACCTAACGATAGAACTAGAACCAGCTTCGACGACCAAACTGATTATGGTACACCTGCTGTACAGTCAGATAAGCTTATTACACTAAACATAGATGGCCGTGATGTCACCGTGCCAGATGGCACATCCATTATGCGTGCTGGTATTATTGCTGGCATTACGGTGCCTAAACTATGCGCTACAGATAGTTTAGAGCCATTTGGTTCATGCCGTTTATGCGTGGTAGAAATTGAAGGTCGCCGTGGTTATCCAGCCTCATGTACCACGCCAGTGGCAGAGGGTTTAAAAGTTCATACGCAAACCTCAAAACTCGCCGATATTCGTCGTGGCACCATGGAGTTGTATATATCAGACCATCCGCTAGATTGCTTAACGTGCGCTACCAATGGCGATTGTGAATTACAAGATATGGCAGGGGCGGTAGGTCTCCGCGAAGTACGTTATGGCTATGAAGGTGAAAATCACCTAAAAGCTGAAAAAGACGAAAGTAACCCATATTTTACGTTTGACCCTAGCAAATGCATTGTATGTAGCCGCTGTGTGCGCGCTTGTGAAGAAACACAAGGCACGTTTGCGCTCACCATTTCAGGTCGTGGCTTTGAGTCAAAAGTAGCCTCTGGCATTGAAAACTTTATGGATTCAGAATGTGTATCTTGCGGTGCTTGTGTGCAAGCTTGCCCAACTGCTACGCTGATTGAAAAAACCGTGATTGAATCAGGTGTGCCAGAGCATTCTGTTACTACCACTTGTGCCTATTGTGGCGTAGGTTGTAGCTTTAATGCAGAAATGAAGGGTGAAGAAGTCATACGCATGACGCCAAATAAAAATGGTGGTGCAAATCATGGGCATTCTTGTGTAAAAGGGCGTTTTGCTTGGGGATATGCAACGCATCAAGACCGCATTACAACGCCGATGATACGTAAAAGTATCCATGATGCATGGCAAACGGTGGGTTGGGACGAGGCGATTAACTATGCAGCAAGTGAGATTAAACGTATTCAAGCTAAATACGGTAAAGATGCTGCTGGTGGTATTACTTCATCACGTTGCACCAATGAAGAGGTCTATGTCACACAAAAACTAGTGCGCGCGGTATTTGGCACCAATAACGTCGATACTTGTGCCCGAGTATGTCACTCGCCCACTGGTTATGGTTTGAAACAAACCATTGGTGAGTCTGCTGGTACGCAAACATTTGATTCTGTGATGCAGTCTGACGTGATTATGATTATTGGCGCAAATCCGACGGATGGTCACCCAGTATTTGCCTCGCAAATGAAACGCCGCTTGCGCGAAGGTGCCAAGCTGATTATTGCCGATCCACGCGCCATTGATTTAGTGTCATCACCGCATGTGCAGGCTGACTATCATCTTAAATTGCGTCCAGGCACCAACGTCGCTTTAATTTCTGCTTTGGCTCACGTAGTAGTCACCGAAGGATTAGTGCAAGAAGATTATGTAAAAGAGCGCTGCGAGTGGGATTCATTTGTAACATGGCGCGATTTCGTCGCACTCCCTAAAAACTCGCCAGAGGCATTAAGTGGCGAACTAGGCGTGCCAGCAGAAGAGTTGCGTGCTGCGGCAAGGTTATTTGCTACAGGCGGTAATGCAGCCATTTACTACGGCTTAGGTGTGACTGAACACAGCCAAGGTTCGACGATGGTGATGGGCATTGCTAACCTCGCCATGGCAACGGGCAATGTGGGTCGCGAAGGTGTGGGGATCAACCCATTACGTGGGCAAAATAACGTGCAAGGCTCATGTGATATGGGTTCTATGCCACATGAATTTCCGGGTTATCGCCATGTTTCAGATGACGAAGCGCGCGCTGAATTTGAAGCGGCTTGGGGCAGGCCGCTGAGCGCTGAACCGGGTTTACGTATTCCCAATATGTTGAGTTTAGCCACTGAGGGCGGTTTTAAAGCGTTGTATTGCGTAGGTGAAGATATTGCGCAATCCGACCCTGATACACAACATGTCACGCATGCACTAGAAAGTATGGAATGTGTGATTGTGCAAGATTTGTTCTTAAATGAAACCGCTATGTATGCGCATGTGTTTTTCCCAGGCGCATCATTCTTGGAAAAAAACGGTACTTTTACTAATGCAGAACGTCGTATTTCACCAGTACGCCGTGTAATGACGCCCAAAAATGGTAATAGCAATGGCAACGGCGAAGCGGGTATGGAAGATTGGGAAATCACCGCTAAACTTTCAACGGCACTTGGTTACCCTATGCATTACACACATGCCGCTGATATCTTGGATGAAATCGCCGCATTAACGCCTACATTTAAAGGCGTAAGCTTTAAAAAATTAGATGAGCTAGGTAGTGTGCAATGGCCGTGTGACGATGAAAACCCAGCAGGTACGCCGACTATGCATATAGACGAATTTGTGCGTGGCAAAGGTAAGTTCTTTATAACCGAGTACAT
>JAYVFU010000067.1:0-4948 GCA_043772865.1 Methylophilaceae bacterium | reverse complement strand
CTTATCAGTTGTTCAATTTGTTAAAGAGCTTTGTTTCTCAAGACTACTTTAGAGCCTTGCGTTGCCGTAACAACGAAGAGGTGCGCATTATACAGAGCCTGTCTGGCTCGTCAAGTTAAATATTAAAGTATTTATATAATTTCTCAACTTAACATGTAGTCATTATCTGACTACTTTTTCTGCTACACTTTCTATTTCTTTTCGCTTAATCTCTTAAGCGAGATGCGCATCTTACAGGGCTTTCAGAAGGAGTCAAGTAGAAAATTAAACTCTTTTTTGTTTAATCTTAACTAAATTTATCACATCTTAAACCACAGTTTTTGTGGCTTATTCAAAACCACAGCTGCAACACCATTTTATTCAAGTTGCACTTACTTTCTCAAGCGAAGGCCGCATTTTACAGCGCTTTAAAAATGCGTCAAGCAAGATTTCAACTTATTACAAAGTAATTACAATTAAGTGAATTTATCGCTAATTGGAGTAGATTCCTTCTAATATCTAATAGGCTATTTCATCGAAATCTAAGCGATAGTAATATGCGCAAATTTGCGTTTGCCAACTTGCGCTACCACACTCACGCCTTTTATTAGCTGCAAGCTTCTATCTGAGATTTTGACGCCATCTAGTTTAATGCCGCCTTGATCCATTGCGCGTAACGCTTCTGAGCTGCTTTCTACTAAGCTTGCTAGTTTGAGTAGTTGGGCAATACCTATCGTTTCACCTTCTATCGTGACAGTTACTTCTGGCACTTCATCCGGAATGCCGCCTTTGCTACGCGTTTGGAAGTCTAATAAAGCTTGTTCAGCTGCTGACTGACTATGAAAGCGCGCGACAATTTCTTGAGCAAAGCATACTTTAATATCACGTGGGTTTGCACCATTAGCGACATCTGACTTCCAGTGTGCGATAGTTTCTATGCTGACAAATGACAGCAGCTCGATGTAACGCCACATGAGTTCATCACTAATGGACATAAGTTTAGCGAAAATGATCTCGGGCGCTTCGTTGATACCTATATAGTTGCCTAGGGATTTTGACATTTTATTAACGCCATCTAATCCCTCAAGCAACGGCATAGTGAGTACACATTGTTGGCTAATACCTGCCTGCTTTTGTAACTCGCGCCCCATAAGTAAGTTGAATTTTTGGTCTGTACCACCTAATTCGACATCAGCCTTTAACGCGACTGAATCGTAACCTTGTAGTAGTGGATACATAAATTCATGAATGGCTATTGGCTGATTGCTTTTAAAACGTTTAGTAAAGTCATCGCGCTCTAACATGCGCGCGACAGTATGGCTAGCGGCCAGCTTGAGCATACCAGCTGCACCTAGTGGCTCTAACCAAGTAGAATTAAATACAATTTCCGTTTTACGCTCATCTAAAATCTTAAATACTTGCGCAGCATAGGATTTTGCATTCTCCGCTACTTGCTCTTTTGTTAATGGCGGGCGCGTAGTGCTTTTGCCAGTTGGATCGCCTATCATGCCAGTGAAATCGCCTATTAAAAACAGCACTTGATGACCTAAGTCTTGAAACTGGCGCAACTTGTTAATTAACACGGTATGACCAAGATGTAAATCTGGCGCTGTTGGATCAAACCCCGCTTTAATACGCAGTGGCTGACTTTTTTTTAATTTTTCTATGAGTTCAGCTTCAATCAACAGCTCGGAGCTACCACGCTTAATTATGGCTAAAGACGCTTCTAAATTAGTTATTGTATTCAATTGCATTCACCTGATGTGCCAGCCAAATTGCCTAAGCTGAATAATTGCTTAAGATGACTTGGAGGCTGTTTTTGGGGATAATAAAGGTTCTGTTACTATTATTTATAAGCATTTTATGAATGCAGTATTTTAACTTATATATCAAGGATAGCTAAATAATCGTGGCAAGCAAATATTACATAGGGTTGATGTCTGGCACGAGCTTAGATGGCGTCGATGCAGTACTCGTAAGCATTGAGCCTAATTTTATGCAAATCAACGATTCAAACCATGAGGTTACATGCCCATCTTTAACATTTAAAATCTTACATACTCACGCGGTAGCTTTTCCTGCTGAATTACGCCAGCAATTACTTAAATTACACCATCCTAGCGAGAATGAACTTGAAGTAACCGCGCTTACAGCCAATGAATTAGCGCGTCTATATGCAATGGCAGTTAACGAACTGCTTGCAAAGCATCAGATTAACTCTGAAGAAATTAGCGCTATTGGTTGCCATGGTCAAACCATACGCCATCGTCCTGAGCTTGGGTTTACTTTGCAAATTGGTAATGCTGCGTTACTGGCAGAACTCACTAACATCACGGTGGTATCAGATTTTAGAAGTCGCGATATTGCGGCAGGCGGGCAGGGCGCACCGCTGGTACCTGCATTCCATCAGGCTGTGTTTTCACATAAAACCCTGCACCGCGTAGTGATTAACATTGGGGGAATTGCTAATTTAACCAATTTACCAATAAATGGGATGGTCACAGGCTTTGATACAGGCCCAGGTAATATGCTAATGGATGCTTGGGCGCACCAACATTTAGGCGTAGCGTTTGATGAATCTGGCAACTGGGCCGCCACAGGGCAAATCATCGCGCCTTTACTAACCGAACTATTAGCGCATGCTTATTTTAAAGAATTGCCACCCAAAAGTACTGGGCGCGATTTATTTAACATGGCTTGGCTACATACTTATTTAAAGCCTGAATATGCTGCTAATAATGTACAACGGACTTTACTAGCATTTACTGCGGTGACCATTGCCGATGCAGTTAACCAATATGGTGGGCGTGTGGATGAAATTTACCTATGTGGTGGTGGGGCGCATAACCACGCACTAATTGAGTGCTTAACGCGTGCATTGCACTTAATTAAAATAGCGAAGACGGATGAATTAGGTATTTCTGTCAATTGGGTAGAAGCCGCCGCTTTTGCTTGGCTAGCGCGGCAAGCCATATTGCAAGCCACTGGCAGCCTGCCAGAAGTGACCGGTGCAAAAGGTGCGCGGGTATTAGGCGCGATTTATGCTAAATAATCTTAAGTACAATTTATCTTCTAAAACCTAGCGCTACTTGTTTTGCTATTTGTAATGATATGATTTAGCTAAACCATTAAAAATTGCACATGATATAAAATTGCCCAAAAAACTTAACCTATTTAAATTTAAGCCTAATTTATGACATCAGCTAACACACCTTCTAGCAAGCCCACCAAAGTCACCCTTTCTTTTGATAACGGCGCACCATCTATTGATTTGCCAATTTTGTCTGGCACCTTAGGTAACGATGTCATTGATATTCGTGCGCTAGGTAAGCATGGTATTTATACTTACGACCCTGGATTTTTATCGACTGCCTCATGTAATTCTAATATTACTTATATTGATGGCGAAAAAGGCTTGTTGTATTACCGAGGCTACCCAATTGAGCAGCTTGCTGAGCACTGTGACTTTTTAGAAGTCTCTTATTTGCTCACGTATGGTGAACTACCTAATGCCATTGAGAAAAAGCAATTTACCAATACCATTAGCGCGCATACCATGTTGCATGATCAACTCACTAACGTGTTTCGTGGCTTTAGGCGCGATGCTCACCCAATGGCAGTAATGGTTGGTGTCGTTGGGTCGATGTCAGCCTTTTATTTTAATGAAATGGATGTGCTTAACCTTGAGCATCGTGAAGTTTCTGCGCATCGCTTACTAGCCAAACTGCCGACCATTGCCGCGTGGAGCTATAAATACAACATGGGGCAACCATTTATCTACCCGCAAAATCATCTTAGCTATGCAGAGAACTTTATGCACATGATGTTTGCTACCCCATGCGAAAAATATGAACCTAACCCCGTGTTAGCCAAAGCTTTTGAAAAAATCTTAATCTTGCATGCCGATCATGAGCAAAATGCTTCAACTTCTACCGTACGCTTAGCGGGTTCAAGTGGTGCAAATCCATTTGCTTGTATTGCCTCAGGCATTACCTCACTTTGGGGTCCTGCCCATGGCGGTGCTAACGAAGCCACGCTTAAAATGTTAGAAGAAATTGGTGATGTCAGCCGTATTGGTGAATATATTAAACGCGCAAAAGACAAAAATGATACTTTCCGCCTCATGGGTTTTGGTCATCGCGTATATCGCAATATGGACCCACGCGCGGCTATCATGCAAAAAACCTGCTATGAAGTACTTAATGAATTAGGTTTGCATGATGACCCCATGTTTAAACTAGCGCTAGAATTAGAGAAAATTGCCTTACAAGATGAGTATTTTGTATCACGCAAACTTTATCCTAACGTGGACTTTTACTCTGGCATTGTGATGCGGGCTATGGGCATTCCAAACTCAATGTTTACCGCTATATTTGCTATGGCGCGCACCTCAGGCTGGATTGCACAATGGTCTGAAATGATTGGTGAACCAGAGCAAAAAATTGGACGCCCACGTCAAATGTATACGGGTAAATTAAGGCGTGATTTTGTGCCAACTAGCAATCGCTGAATAGAATCTAATATGAGTACGTAGTACTTGGTCTGCTCATATTTATAGTCCAACATTTTTACAGCATTTTCATGCAACATTTTTTAAATGAAAATGTTGTACTGTAAAAATATAACCCTTTAAGCATTAAAACCCCCCGCGCTAATTCATACATCGTTCAATATAGTTATATAAACAACAGCGAAAAAACACTTAAGATTAGGCTAGTAATAGCACTTACTTTCATGCATTAGCATCATAATTTGTTGTATATAGTACTGATGCGTCTGATTCTTTTAGTTGCAGACATTGTTACTAAGTAAAGGTTTTTATGAATGCAACAGATGGTTTACGTATGAGCAAAAGCCTTACCATTGCTTATATTGTTGCGCTTACGGCAATTGCAGCATCTTCTCTAGTCGCGCATGGATTGCTAGATCGCGTTATTGCGCGCACGCAAACCTCTAGCACCATTATTAA
>JAYVFU010000066.1:0-15463 GCA_043772865.1 Methylophilaceae bacterium | reverse complement strand
ATTAGCAAATAGCTTACCGCCCTTTTGTGCTTGCGCTTCGTTCAAACGCTCAAAATCAGCTTTAAACATCAGCACTTCACCACGTACTTCTAGCAATTTTGGTGGATTATTAGTATGTAACTTGAAAGGAATAGACTTAATGGTACGCAAATTATGGGTGACATTTTCCCCCGTATAGCCATCTCCACGTGTTGCGCCTTGGGTAAATACTCCATTTTCATAAGTGAGAGTAATCGCCAAGCCATCAAACTTAGGCTCAACTGCGTATTCAATATGCGCCAAGCCTAACGCTTCACGAATGCGTTTATCAAAAGCAATGAGTTCAGGCTCTTCAAATACATTGTTAAGTGACAACATAGCCATGCGATGTGTGACACTATCAAAGGCTTTTAAAGCCGCACCACCTACACGCTGTGTGGGTGAATCTGTTGTGATCAGTTCAGGGAATTGTGCTTCTATAGACGATAATTCACGAAACACACCATCGTATTGATTATCGGAAATACTTGGGGCATCTAGTACATAGTATTGATAATCATATTGGCTAATAAGTGCACTTAAATCATCTATTTTTTGTCTAGCGGCATTGATTTCGCTCATATAAAACAATCATATCTAACAATAAGATCAAACAATTAAGTCTATTAATTAAGAAAAGAGGCGCATAGCGGAAGCTGTGCCAGGTGCAACACCATAAGTTTGCATCATGTTACTAATTGTGTGTAATTGTTGTGAAATTTTATTGATTTGCAATTCTGTCAGCGGCTTTTGATGATCATCAACCAATAAACCATTAAGCGATTGCTGCATTTTTTTTGCAATTACCACCATTTGGTTAAATGCTTGTGCGCAGTTTTTAACGTGTGGAATATCCATTTGAAAAGTAATGCCGTTCACTACCGTATTACGCAAACTTTCTGCAGTAAATGGCTGATTATTCTGATTTAACAAGCTAAATAATGGTGCGTTGATTGCGGAAACTGACTTATTTTCAGCTTGATTGTGCGCATTTTTGTAATAAAAAACACCATTATCTTCTAAATTAAATCCTTGGGCCTCTGCTAAACCACGTAATTTTGTGCCATGAAAAGCGCCACTCTCGCCCTTTACTATATGAAACCCGATAATTTTATCTACATCAATACAAAACTCGTCTAGCTGTTTTGAAAAACCTAGAGGGTCATCATTATTTAGCCATTTAATAGTGGTGCCAAGCTCCATTCCCAACATTTCAATGGCATGTTGGAAGCGATTAATAGTCACACGACTTGCCGCACCATCACGATTAGCTAACTGCAAGCTGCATAACAACTGGGCGTAAGTGTTATTTAAGGAGGTACCTACTTGCATAACATCCCAAGTAGACTGTGCATTTAAACCGAGTATTTGTACAGTTTTATCGCACTCATTGGCAAACGCTATGGTTTCATTCAGCGCATAGTTGAGTTGATCTGCAGATAGGGCTTTATCTAAATATAAAACGGCCACTAAATCAATTTTAGTATCAACTTGATTTGGTAGCCTTTGACTAGTTATGGCTGGCGCAGACTCGGCAATAATTGATTGGTCGCTCACACTGGATGGTAAAAAAATTTGCTCAATTGAGTTGGCTGGTGAGTCTTGTGCAACTACTGATTCATGCTTGTTTGTAATATTCGGTGTTTGTGTATCGAGTTCATCAAGTTCAGCATCGGTTAAAGCCTCTTCAAGAACTTTATATTGCAAATCATCTACTAAGTTTGTATCAACATACATAAGCTGGTTGTTTACTTTATTTGACTCTGACACGGCTACCTGCTCTTTATCAAACACTAAATGATTGAAATCAGGGTTTGCTAACTGCTTTTCTTCATCTTCTTGAGCATGAATACTTTTATCAATGTACGGCTTAAGGCTATGAATTAATTCAGTCTCTTCAAATACATCGGTGTTAATTTCAAAATTATCGATTAAAGCATCTTGTTTAGGCTCAATAAAACTAGAAGCAATTTCCAGCCTAAATTTTCGTTCTTGCCACCAGTTGTACAGCAACACGCACAGTATGATAACCACACCGAGCGCAATCAATATAAATTGTAAGTCTGACATAAAATGTTCTCTTAATTACCAGTATATAACTGCTCTAATCAATTGATATTACTAGTTATTTTTATTTAAATATCAATCACTATTTAACTACTCATTTGCATCGCGGCATCAACATCAACCTCAACAATACGCGATACACCTGATTCTTGCATAGTGACACCAATCAGTTGTTGTGCCATTTCCATCGTGATTTTATTATGACTCACAAATAAAAACTGTGTTTTTTCCGACATTTTCTTCACCATTTCACAAAAGCGCTCTGTATTACTATCATCCAGCGGTGCATCAACTTCATCCATCAGACAAAATGGTGCTGGATTTAGTTTAAATAACGCAAATACTAAGGCTAATGCGGTTAACGCTTTTTCTCCACCAGATAATAAGTGAATTGTACTGTTCTTTTTACCTGGTGGCTGTGCAAATACTTGCATGCCAGTATCTAAAATCTCATCACCCAGCAACTCTAATTTAGCTTGGCCACCGTTAAATAAGGTTTTGAACAGTGTATCAAAATGCCTGTTAGCCTCATCAAACGTCGCTTGCAGCCTGCCTCGTGTTTCCTTATCTATTTTGCTAATAGCACTTTCTAAAGTATTACTTGCTTCAATTAAGTCTTGAGACTGGCTATCTAAATAGTCTTTTCGCGTTTGCTCAGTAGCCAACTCTTGTATAGCCGCTAAATTAACCGCACCTAAATCGCTTATTTCAGCCTGTAAACGGTGTGTTTTGTGTTCTAAATCATTAGCCTTAGTATTTTCTGCAAGCCCTACAGTTAAAACTGCCTCACTTAAACCATTGTTTATTAATTCGTGCTGACACTGCTTAAAATAAAGCCTTGCTTGCTGCTCGCTCAACCTAGCCTGCTCTAACTTATCACGTAAAGGGTATAACTGCTGTTCGTTCTGCAAGCGTTGCCGTTCTTGTGCTTGTAAATTCTTTTCACATTCAGTTAAATTGTTACGCGCAGTAACTAAAGCCAACTCACGTTGTTGTTTTATATCAAGTGCTAGTGCTAAATTAGTTTTCAATGTTTCCATTTTTGTGGCCTTGAGTGTACTTTCTGCTTCTGCATGACGCATTAGTAATGATTGTTTTTCTTCATTAATTACTTGCAATCTATTTTTTAACTCATTGATATTATTGTTTTTTAACTTTAAATCAAAACCATATTCTTGATGAGATTTTTCAGCTTGTTGCACGGCTAGTCTTGCCGCATTTAAAGTACTACTTGCCTGTTGCTTAATAGTCTCAGTTTTATGTTTAGCTGATTGCAACTCTTTCGTTTGCATAGCTGAATCCGTAAGCAAACTTTTTTTATCTTGTTGATATCGAGTAAGCTCAGCCAATTTCTGCTCGGTATTTTCTATATCGCGTTCTATAGCGCTCTGCCTATCTATTGCATGTTGTTGCTGTTGTTTTAAGCGTTGCAACTCTAAATTTAGTTGGTGTGCTTGTTGTGTAGTTACTTTAAAGTTGGTTGAAATAACTTGCTGCTGCTGTTTCGCCGCTTGTAACTTCGCTTCAGTTTGTTGTAGAGCCAGTTGTGCTTTATTCATCGTTAGCTGGATATCTGGTAGTTGTAACTGCAGGTCAAGCAATTGTTTTTTACGTGCCAATACACCTTGCAGCATACCTTCAGTTGATTTATCCGCAGATCCAGCATTAAAAATAATATGTTGCTGGGTAAATATATCGCCTTTTACATTCACTAAAGACTCACCTTTATCCAGTTTTTTCATCAAAACTTGTGGATCGTCGTGAGTTTCTAATAAATAGACGCCAGCCAAAAGACGCTCCAACTCAGCACTTAATTCAGGTGCTACAAGCTCTAATACTGAGGTGATTGGCTGCAATTGAGCAGCAATTTCAGATGGTGAGCTATTTAAATGTACTGCAAAATTAGTATAGTTAATCATAAGCACCAAAGCTGCTGGTGGCTGAACACTCAAATTCAAATTATTGATATCAACATCAACTAACGCGTTTAATTTCGAACCTAGCACAGCCTCTAAAGCATTTGCCCAAGGTGTTTTAACACTTATTTTTTGCCAAAGTCGCGTTTTGTTATCTAAATGATGTTGTTTAAGCCAATCTTTAAGTTTGGCTTCACCACCTAATAACTGCTCAGCCGCTAGTTGGATTTTATTAAATGTAGCTATTTCGGCTTCGAGTAAATTTAAATTACGTTGCGCCTGTGAGTAGACATCACGTTGTTTAAACATAGCCTGCTGATGAGTTTGCTCTATTATTAGGCATTCACTCGCCTGTTGCTCTTGTTGCACAATAGTAGCTTGCAAAGACGCTAGCTGTAACTGTTTCTGATTAAGCTCATTAGTGGCGGGCATACTTAAATTCGCCAACTCTTGCGTATAACGCAATAATCGTTGCTTTAATTCATTTATATTTTGTGCGAGGTGCTGCAGACTTGCATGGTTCAGCCGAGTATCTTGCTCAAGTTCAGTCAACGAAAACTGGCTTTTGCTAAACTCCGCAGAAGCTTGATGAAACGCACTTTCTGCGGCCGGTAACGCAAGTTGTGCTTCCATTAGTAAACTTTGTGATTTCATTGAAACAGCTTCTACTTGCAATTGCTCTGCTTGTAGTTGCATTAGGTTTTGTTCTAAATTAACCGTCTGAGTTAGATTTTTTTCAATTAAAGCCACTAGTTGTTGTAACTGTAGTTGCACACGTTCGCGCGCTTCTGTTGTCGTGCGTACCTGTTGCTCAAGGTTAGAAACCTCTGCGTTCACCTCGTAGTATCGACCTTGTGCGGTGTTTACTGCATCAGTTGCATTAAAGTGCGCTTGGCGCATCGTTTCCAATAACGATTCGCTACTACGTAAACTCGCCATCTGCCCTTCTAAATCATTAACCAGTTTTTCAACCTGTCGCTGTGACTTATCCCACTGAATGCCACCATCTCGTTTTTTTACTAGCCAAAACTGGCCTTGGCATAACTTTAACCCTGCCTGTAAGCGATGATATTGCTCAGTAACAAGCGCTTGCGAGGATAATCGAGTAATTTGCTTAGATAACTCACGTAAAATATCTTCGACACGGGTTAAGTTTTCACGCGTGTCACGCAGCCTTAGCTCGGTTTCTTTACGGCGCTCTTTATATTTACTAATGCCCGCTGCTTCTTCTAAAAAAATGCGCATTTCTTCGGGCTTAGCTTCTACAATTTTGTTAATTGTATTCTGGCCGATAATGGCATAAGCGCGACCGCCTAAGCCAGTTCCAAGAAATAAATCTGCTACATCGCGCCGCCGTACCACACTATTGTTAATGTAATAAGTAGAACCTTTATCGCGTTCAATGACTCGTTTTACAGAAATCTCAGCATATTGCGACCAGCTCCCAGCTGCACCGCCCAAACTATTATCAAATATTAGTTCTACACTGGCTCGCGAAATGGCTTTACGGTTACCAGAGCCGTTAAAAATGACGGCATCCATTGAATCGCCGCGCATTTCCTTGGCGCTAGACTCACCCAATACCCAACGTACTGACTCCATCACGTTAGATTTGCCACAACCGTTAGGCCCTACTACGCCCACACGCTGACCATGTATATGCAAAGTAGTCGCATCAACAAATGATTTAAAACCAGCTAATTTGAGGTGAGTTAAACGCAAATTGAATAAAGCGCCTTATATTAAAGTTAAGACTGTTAAAATTTAATTGAAGAAATTTTTAGCTAAAATTTTTAAATAGTATAATAACGTTTTTTTTGTAAAAGCCTCAACATCATGTCAACACACTCTATTGGTAGCCAACCTACAGCACAGCCTACTAAAACCTTAGAAACGTTTCCAAACCCCAATTTACAACGAGATTTTCATATTCATATGGAAATCCCCGAGTTCACTTGTTTATGCCCAAAAACGGGTCAGCCAGATTTTGCGGTTTTGTATTTAGATTACATTCCAGATGCATTATGCGTAGAACTTAAAAGCTTAAAACTTTACACATGGTCATTCCGTGATGAAGGCTGTTTTCATGAAGCAGTGACTAATAGAATTTTAGATGACTTAGTGGCAGCCATTCAACCCAAGTTTATGCGCCTAACAGCTAAATTTTATGTACGTGGCGGTATATTTACCAATGTAATTGCAGAACACAGAAAAAGCGGTTGGCAGCCCTTACCACTTGTTGATTTAACGCAATTTGGTAGCCATGGAAGTGCTTATCCAAATATTCGCGGCTAATTGTACAATTGTGATGCAATTTAACGATATTCCAAGAAAAAGCATTGACAATAGGCTTAAGCCTTATTAATATTGCGCCTCGCTACAACAAGGGCGAAATGCTTTAAAAGTAGTCGTAAGCATGAGGTAGGTTTGGGGGTATAGCTCAGCTGGGAGAGCGCTTGCATGGCATGCAAGAGGTCAGCGGTTCGATCCCGCTTACCTCCACCAAGTTGTAAAGAAACTGAGTAAATTGTTTTAAATGTTACTTAGTATAATGCGGTAAATGTAGTAAAATTCTGTTGTTGTAATTTTCTTAGGTCCCCATCGTCTAGAGGCCTAGGACACCTCCCTTTCACGGAGGCGACCGGGGTTCGAATCCCCGTGGGGACGCCAAGTCATTGATTTATATGACTTTTTCACAAAAACGTTAGTAAATGTCAAAAATCGGTACTTATTTCGGTACTGATCATTTAACTAATGTCAAACACAGCAAATCTTCAAAAAGCGCCAAGCGGTTATTATTTCCTGAGATTTCAGCGCAATGGTTCAGATCGTCGCATATCACTTAAAACTAAAGATTTAGCAACTGCAAGATTAGCCGCTGAGGTTGCTCGTGCTACACTTTCGCAAATGACGATTGACCCAACCAAAATCAAAAGCTGGACGCTCGAAATTGAAGGCGATAAGCTTAAAATTCAGACCGAAAACACGCCAGAAGACCGCGCTAGCGCACTCGAAGCTGTGAAGATCATGGCTGAGTCTAGACAACCTCAAGACACTTACAAAAGCAATATTCAAAACAGGCTTACCAAGACTTTGGGCGAGGCGGTACTTGAGTATTCGCCAGTACTAGCGAAGTGTAATATAGCTCTTAAAACGCAGCGAATGGCTGAGAGCACACTCTCAGACTTAGCAAAGAAACTTGGTGGCACCTTCAACATGCATCTTCTTAGTGATGAAGTTATTGAGGATAAATGGCTCATCCCTAGACTTGAAAGCGTTGCTGCAACCACAGCAAAGCGTGACTTAACTTTCATTCGTGGCTTCATTGGCTGGGCAAGCGATAAAAAGCGTAAATATGCACCTGCCCCACTCACACTCACCGTGGCGGCAAAGGGTGAAAACTGGGACTATTACTCGTCTAGTGATCTAAAGCTAATCTTTGATAGCTTGCCTAGTAATGCAGCAGAAGCTTGGCAGTTCTGGATTCCGCTTTTAGGTCTTTACACTGGCGCGCGTATATCTGAAATAGCCAGCTTGAAAACGGACGGGTTTATTGAGAAGAATGGCGTTAAAGCCATGAAACTCGAAGGTACTAAGACATTGGCGTCTAGACGCACTATTCCGATTCCTACTGACTTAATTACTCTTGGTCTTTTGGACTTTGTGGCGTCTAGACGCGATTTAAATAAGGTCTTCTTGTTTGAGATTAAATCACACAATCAAAACGGCGCTGGAGCTACTGTTAGCAAGTGGTATACGAAGCTCAAGAAGCGAATTAATCTTGACGGTGAATACAAAGTATTCCATTCGTTTAGATCGACTCTAGTAGACCACCTAAAGCAAGCTGGCGTTGATTTTGAAGCACGGTGTCAATTCGTCGGTCATGACGCTGGCGGCGGGACTCACAACAAAGTATATGGCAGGAATGAACTTAACTTGCAGAAAATACATGACGATGTAGTCATGAAAATCAACTGGCAGCAATATTGCGGGTGGTCGCCAGATCTTAATCAACTTAAGGTAAAAGCTGACACTTTCAACTAGTAATAAAAAATAAATGTTTACTTATTGACATTTAAAGAAGCGAGACGCAGCTTGAAAAGTCCGAACAATTATGTTGAATTGTTCGGATAACATCATGATTCACATAAAAAAACATCTTGACGTATAAGGTTTTGACAGTAAAAATAAATTGTGGGTTAACTTATTTATTGCTTAATTCATAACTAATTCGGCCGCGCTGCCACTTAAAGTTAACCGACCATTAACTTGGATTCATGTGTTCCCCGCTCGCCTATTGCTAAACTTTCTTGGTCGGAAGAAGTCGCGATAGGCGAGTTTTTTTATGGATTTTATCAAAACAAAGTTTTATGCAAGCATGGATAATGACCAGAATTTGACACGTCCAGAGCTGGCATTGTTTAAATTGTTATGTATATTCTGGATGGACAACGGAGCCAAGCACCTAGAAGAACTTCGCTATCCAGAAGTTTTTGAGGCTAGGCAATTAAAAATAAGAGTGATGGCTCCACATGCAGTTTTGATTAAAAAATTGAAGTATAAAGACGATAGTTCTCCAAAGCGGATCATCAAAAGTTTAGTGGCTAAAGGCTATTTAAAATATAGGCCGGGCACTGGCACAGCGGGTCAGCGTAAAAATATGAGTAGATTCAGCACGTTCACATTGTTGATACCTGCTCACTACGACCTGCCAACCAGAAAAATCATCCCACAAGACGTTCGAGACAAAATGCTAGAGTCTCAACTGATATCAAAAGGCATGCCTAAAAAAGAAGTCACTGGTCTTTTATTTAATTTAGAAATGCAGAAGAACCTAGGCGTCTCAAAAACTCGCTGGGAATTGGGTGATTACATTAAAAATCATGAAATTAAAGAACGTCGGAGAGCCACATAAATACTGAGTTCTCGTCATTTTGAGGGGGGTGCTTTTTGCACCCCCATATATTAAAGTTATTTAATATATACATGTTAGCCATAAAGTCAATTATGGATTGCAATTCTAGCCCGCCGTTGCGGGCTTTTTGTATTCAGGATTACACAAGCGCGCAAGCGCGCATCCCAGCACAGGATGGTGTGACATCCTGTGACGCTACGTGCCACGGCACTTGCTAATGTCAAAGGCAAAGCGGCAAACAAAACTCCCTCTCGGTCGTTTTTTTTAAAACCTTAAAAACAAGAATGTGAACAACATGAGTGGCGTAGCTACAACCCGAACAAGCGAAGCGCGTGTGAGGGTGACCGGGTGAATGGCGCAGCCAGAGAGCGCGGCCGGAGCGCCCTGCCGCTAGATATATATTAAAAAACGAGGGGTAGCCGCCTAAGGCGGCGTAGGGGGCGAGCAGCCCCCTGTGAAAATATCGTTTTTTTATGCGAATAAACGATTTCTTAAATATATCTTAATCACTTATAACAAAATCAATGAGCCTTATTCCCAAGCCATTCGCCATCAAAACCACACGAAATTACTCTCTTAAATATCGTTTATATAGTATATTAAAAACGATATTTAACTATATAAATCAATAAGTTAACTTGATTTCCTCATCCAATACAGTAGAATAGTTATAAGTACTCGATAACATATGTAAAGCAGAAGTAAAATGGAACTAGAAGAAAAGTTTGAGGTTGATCAAAAAGATGTTTTTTATCTGGCTGAGATGGCGTTCCATCACCGCAATCGTAAAACAATTGGCCATTTGAGCCATTCACAGCAGATCGCTGTCGCGCTTATTCAAGGCCGGCACCGAGACAACTGGCTTCAAGACCTAGGCTACGAAATCGAGAACTTAGATTATGCATGGCTTAGAATCGGGCAGGCATGGGCTTTCGCCATTGCACCAGCCCGAGTCCAGTACAACAAGTTCAAACAAGCTGGCAAGGTAATCAAATGAACATTCAAATAAGCGAATATCAGATTAATGTAGTAAATGAAATGATCGCATTCCAATGTCTATCTATGACCGCAGAAGATGCGGTCATAGAAATGATAAATGACGACATCAACGGTATCGAGCGTACACTGAATGAGCTGAAGGAACTCAAGAAAAAGCAACAACAACTCATTAAACGCCCGAAGTTCTACATAGTGAAATAACAATGGGACTTTTTCACGACCCTTCAGCAATGCGACTAACAGATACGCCCTACCGTAATTGGGACTCCGTGGCAATTGGAGTCGTTATCGCAGCAATGACTAGCATATTGCTTGCGAATATCTTAATTAACGCCATAGGCGCTTTGAAAGACCCTTTCTGGATGCATTTAAAGGTCATTTTAACCAACTGGCCATATTATAAAACTCAAGTACTTCCACTTTTCTCTTTACTAGCATTTGTTGAGTCATGGTTATTTTTCATAATTATTATGATTTTTGGGCAGGTTGCTGCGTTCTCATTTTTCGGTCGGAGGATCAACCCACTCACCCACATCCGAGGTCGCCGTTGGTTAAAAGGCAAAGAAGCCCTTACTGAAGCGAAACGCGCAAGCAAACGCTGGCTACAAAATAGCAAGGGCGAGATTGAAATATTAAAAGATATTTGGCTTTCGATGGATCGCTTGTTAAAAAGTATTCTCCTCGTTGGCGCTCAAGGCGGTGGCAAAACTCAGGTATTGAATTTACTTTTAACATTGGCATTAAGACTTGGTCACAAGGCTCTGATTTTTGATCCGACCAAAGGCGATTACGTGAAATGGGTTAAAAATCGTGTGCTGATTAGTTCCACTGATGCCCGCACGGTTCATCCATGGCTTGGCTTCGATATCACCTCGGTCGAGGACGCTCAAGCCTTCAGCGAAGGCCTCATTGAGGCTAGTGACCAAGCTATGTGGTCAAGCAGTGCACGAATGATTTGCACTGGAGTTATTGTTCACCTTCAAAAATCTCATGGAAAAGCGTGGAGCTGGCCTCAGCTTTCTGAAATATTAGCGGATCAAGAATTGATACAAAAGGCTTGTCAAGATTATCCTCCAGCCGCTCCACTAGTCGCCGATCTCGAAAGCAAAACAACACAGTCAATTTTAATGAACTTGTTGGCGTACGGAGAAATGATATACACCTTAGCTCAAAACTTTGGAAAAGTTAAAGGCAAGAGATTTGGCATTATCGATTTCATTTTAAATGACGATTCAAAAGTCAGACGTGTAGTTTTTGCAATGAATCAACGCTCCCCAGCGGATGCGGCTTTCGCCAGGGCTTTAATTAACCTTATCACCAGAAGAATCGGCTCGTTAGAATTCACAGAATCGAAAAAGCGTCGTGTTGGATTGTGGCTTGACGAAATCGCCCAGTTTGGTCCTTTGGAAAACCTGTCTAAAACCATGGAAGTTGGCCGTAGTAAAGGCATTTATGTGGTGGCTGCTACCCAAGACTTTAGTCAAATATCAAAGATTTACGGCCAAGACGAACTGCAAAAATGGGATGCGTTATTCGGTCTTAAAATTTTTATGGAAATTGCAGGACAAGAAAGCCAAGATTTTGTATCTAGGTCAGTCGGACAGCGAGAAGTACAAATCATACAAAGGAACACATCTGGCAATGGTTCTGGCGTTGGAAGCGTCAATATCAATACCGGACTTGGAGCACCGCAGAAAAGAGACGTTATTTTACCTTCTGAAATGGCAAATTTTGGTAAACGCGCCAATGGTATAGAGAGCCTCTGGGTCGGCTACTCACCAAATTATGCACTTAGCCTCACGACGCCATTCGTCAACCCTCCAGACTCGTATAAACCCTTCGTGAGCTGGTCAGCCGAGCCAGTAAAAGTATTTGCTAAGCCGACCGCGAGGGAGGTTGAGCTACAACCGTCAACGCAGCATGCTGCGATTGACAATTCATCACTGGAAATTAGGAAAACCAAATTAACACATGAGCAGCCACAGACTGAGCTGATATCTGAAGAACCTACCCTTCAGAGCAAACTATTAAACATATTAGATAATCATTCTGACGTACTTGATGAGTATATAAAACCTGAATTGGAAGGTGCAGCAGACGACTTAATCGTTGAAGCTGCTGGTCTTGATCACCTAAAAGAAGGTTTAGAAGTAATTGATATGCTCTTACCAAAATCGTTGCCTGCTGATCCCGTTATCCAAACACTAAATCAAATTCAAGGTGAAGAATTGGGCGTGTCTAAACGGAAGCAACGTAAGCAAAGGAAGTACGTATATGAAAACTGATTTCAGAATTTTTAGTGCCCAGTTTTTAGTACTTGCAAGCAATGTTTCCGCGCGCGAAAACCCACCTCGCTTTGCTTGGTGGCTTATTAAAACCGCACTTTGTTTGGTTTTATGTTTTAAATAAAGGAGTAATAAAAAATGGAACAAACACAAAAATTAGAACAGCAAAAAAAACGACGAGGCGGCAGACCAAGACTCAGCCTTGATGAGCGCCGCTCCTATCAAGTCAGAATTGGATTCACGCCCAGCCAGTACGAAAAGTTAGAAGAGCGCGCAGAAAGCGCAGGGCTAAATGAAACTGAGCTTATTCGTCGCCTGTCCATAAATCAGCAATTCTGTACGGTGCCAGCAATAAACAGGAACGCACTTATTGAACTTAATAAAATTGGGGTCAATCTCAACCAGCTTACTAAAATAGCAAACTCAAATTCTGATAATAATTTTTTACGCTCGATTGATGAGATCAAAGCAGAACTAAAATTAATAGCCAAGAGATTATTTTAATAGAAATATGGCTCGATATGATAAGTAATATAACTTCAAACAACGCAAGCAGTGCGCTCAACTATGCGATGCAGAAAGGCGGTGCGGACATGCTGACAGTGCATGGAATGTACGGCGAGACAGCTGAACAGCTTGCCGCAGAAATGCGCGCAATCAGCGACACTCGAAATATCAAGAACCCAGTAATGCATATCAGCCTAAGCCTAGATGGCAACGAGCGCGGCAGCGACGATCAATGGCGAATCGCAGCTGACACTGTCCTAAAAAATATGGGTTTTGACTTATCGAAATCACAGTATGTTTTGGTGAGACACAATGATGCAAAACATGATCACGTTCACATTATTGCTAATCGCGTACAGCTTGATAACAGCTTGGTCAGTGATAGTCACACTTATAAAAGGGGAATGGAGGCGACGAGAGCCGCTGAAATTGCTGCTGGGCTCACTGTTCTAACAAAAGACCATCAACCCAGCCAGAAAGGCAAAATATACGATCTAAAAAAAACCATTGATAACGCGCTATTTCAACACAAAAACTATGAACAGTTTAAAAACAAACTAAATGAAAACGGTATAAACATTATTGAAAATAGATCCAAAACTACAGGCTATTTAAGTGGGCTCAGCTATGAATTAGCTGAGTCAGGCCAAGTATGGAAAGGCTCAAATCTCGGCAAAGCGTACAGCCTAGCTGGTCTTGAAAAACAAGGTCTACAGACTGGGCGCGAAGCACTCGTGAGCCAGAATCAGGCTAATAATTCATTAAAAAACAAAAGTGTCAATTCACAAACGAACACTAAAAAAATGCAGATTCACAGCAGCGCCAGCCAAACACAAAGTCGGGTGGATGCTGAAAAAGCAAAAGCCGACGGCAACACCAGTAAAGCGAAAGCCAGCGCTCAAAGCGATGAAAACAAACGTTTACAAGTAATAAAACACGAACAGAGTAAGGCGAATGAAGAAGAGTATGAATAGTAATACTGTTAATTTTTACACACACAAAGGAGCAATAAAAATGGAACTAACAACGATTGAACTAAAAAAAGAATCACTACTTGAGGCCAAATCTGACCTAAGTCTAAATCAAAATGCGCTCAATGATTTCACAAATGAAATTGACGAAAACGAGAATGAGATGGTAAAAACCAACCATCAAAAAGCACTCAAGAATTACAAATTTGTGAATATTTTGCGCGTGTTCGCAATCACCATCACTATATTCTCTTTATTTCACTTCATCTTCAACAACCAGCCAAACATAGCCCTATTACTGCTAGCCGCATTCGCATCTGGCTACTTTTATAATATCCAAAGACCTTAAGCATGTTAGTAGCTACGCACCTACAAACCGAGCTACAACACACCGTTATACCATTTTTTGAACTGATGAAAACGGTTTGTAAAATTGGCGGCGTGTTTATCATTCTGCACGCAATTTTTTCGCTTAAAGAATATGGCGAGAAAGGTCTCGACGCAAAATATGGGCTGACAACCATTATTATTGAAATCCTATTAGGTGCTCTGATCTGGAATCTCATGGACACGATGCTAATTTTCAGTGATTCAATTTTTGGCTCGGATATTGGATTTGGCGGCTCAGATAACCCGCTGGCGTACCCTCAACCCAACGTCAACATTGCTTTTCAAAAAAGCATGCCGCTGATTTTAAGTTTCGTTTATTTCTTCGAAATGGCCGGATTATTAAGCTTCGTTCGAGGTTTGTTCGTTTTCCACCAAACGACGCTCGGCTATAAACACTCAAGTTTTTGGAAAGGTTTTTTTCACTGTTTAGGTGGGATTTTGGCGTTTCATTTTGATTTAGTACTCGGCGTTTTATCGGCTCTATTCAGTAAATAATCGGAGCCTAAAAAATAATATCTAATAGATAAATATATTCAATATAAACAGCAAAACTCGGCTATTATATTCATACTTTTAACTACAAATCGGTACTGATTTTTGATAGATTCTGACAGTGGAATGCGGCTCACAGCCCGATTTTGTGGGAATTCTTGAATCCATTAAACCTTCCCGTGCAAACTGGGTTAAATCACATTTCGATTGTGAATTAGCCAATAGAAATTGGCGCGAAGAAGCTTACCCTACCTACCCTGCACCGTTCGTGTATATGTAAAGATGGAAAACCCATATTCGAACTTGCTAAGTTTGGTTTAGTACCATTTTGGGTGGCAGATAAACGTAAATTTGGTCAACGTACTTATAACGCGCGTAGTGAAACTGTTTTTGAAAAACATAGAGAGTTAATTGATAAATTGACAGTAGATTTAGCGGGGAAGTCCAAAACGATTATTTCGAAGTTATACGACACTATCCATTTATGGTTGTTTTTATGGAATAATGAATTCAAATTTATTTTAACTCTTAAAGTGAAGCTCAATCTCTTAAAGTCCAATGCCTCAACTTGAAACGATAACAATACAAGGTTTTAAAAGCATCAATTCTATTCAAAGACTTGAATTGATGCCTATCAATATAGTCATTGGTCCAAATGGATCTGGCAAATCCAATTTTATTGGTGTTTTTTCATTACTCCATGCAATTAGAGAAGGCCGTTTGCAGGATTACGTAGCAAAAGCTGGGGGAGCAAATAAAATATTGCACTTTGGCTCAAAAGTTACTTCCAAACTTTATCTAAAAATTAGTTTTGCTGGGGAAACAAATGAGTATTCTATTGGACTAGAGCCAACGGAGACTGATGAATTAATACCATCAACCGAATACACCTATTTTTGGAAC
>JAYVFU010000065.1:0-45933 GCA_043772865.1 Methylophilaceae bacterium | reverse complement strand
TTGTTGGTAACATGATGTATGTACATACAGCATTCCCAAACAATGTATATGCACTTGATTTAAACAACGATCAAAAAATCGTTTGGCAATATTTCCCTAAACAAGACCCATCAGTACAAGCAGTTTTATGTTGCGATAACGTAAACCGCGGTCTTGGTTTCGGCGATGGCAAAATCTACTTGCAACAAAATGACGGTAACTTGGTTGCTTTAGACGCTAAAACTGGTGCTAAACAATGGTCAGTATTAGTGAATGATCCAAAAGTTGGCGCTACTAACACTAACGCACCACACGTAATTAAAGACAAAATCTTAACTGGTTGTTCAGGTGCTGAATTCGGCGTACGTTGTTTTCTCGTTGCATACAATGCAAAAGACGGTTCTTTAGCATGGAAAGCCTACTCAACAGGCCCAGATGCTGAAATGTTGATTGGTGAAGGCTTCAATAAAGATACACCAGAGTACAGTGCTTTGTCAGTTTACAAAGACATCAATGGTGGCAACAAACAAGGTGGTTCTTTTGAAGCGCTTAAAGCTGGCGAAATCAAAATCGGCGAAAAAGAGCTTGGTACACGTACATGGTTGAAACCACAAGCAGTTAAAGATGGTTGGCAACATGGTGGTGGCTCTGTATGGGGCTGGTGGCCGTATGATGCACGTACAAACTTAGTTTATTACGGCACAGGTAACCCTTCAGTATGGAATCCAGATGTCCGTCCAGGCGATAACAAATGGTCTATGACTATATTTGCTCGTGACTTAGATACTGGTATCGCTAAATGGGGCATGCAAATGACTCCACATGATGAGTGGGATTATGATGGTATTAATGAAGTTATCTTGTTCGACAAAGGTGGCAAAACATACGCATGGCATCATGACCGTAACGGTTTTGCGTACACATTTAATGCTGGTAACGGTAAATTAGTTGCTGCTGAAAAAGTGCACCCATTTGTTAACTGGGCAACTGGTGTTGATTTGAAAACTGGCGTTCCACAAAAAGTGGGCACAGCTTCAACTCACCAAGATTACAATGCTAAAGGAGTATGTCCAGCTGCATTGGGTACTAAAGATCAACAACCAGCTGCTTACTCACCAAAAACTGGTTTAATGTATACACCACTTAATCACGTTTGTATGACATACGAGCCAGTTGAGTCTAAATACGTTGCTGGTCAACCATGGGTTGGTGCTACTTTAACTATGTTTGCTGGTCCTGATGGCGTAATGGGTGGCTTCGGCGCTTATGATCCTATGACTAACAAAAAAGTATGGTACAACAAAGAGAAATTCTCTGCTTGGGGTGGTGCTTTAACAACTGCTTCAAACTTAGTATTCTACGGTACTCTTGATCGTTGGTTAAAAGCTGTAGATGCACAATCAGGTAAAGAACTATGGAAATTCCAAGTGGGTTCTGGCGTGATTGGTAATGCATTTACATACGGTCACAAAGGTAAACAATACGTTGGTACACTATCAGGTATCGGTGGTTGGGCTGGCGTTGCGATGAACCTTGGTATGACTAACCCAACAGATGCTTTAGGCGCTGCTGGTGGTTATGCTGAACTAACAAAATACAACGCTGCTCCTGGCGGCGGTGCATTAAACGTATTTAGCTTATAATTGAGTCGTAAGACGTAATTAAAAAACTATTTACTAGTTAGTAAAATAGACACCCCGACTAGTCGGGGTGTTTTTTTGTATTTAAGTAGTTGGTAATAATAGTTAAATAGATGTTCTTAGTTATGTTGTATTTCTAAAAATAAAGTGATCTTTAGAACTTTTTATTTTTAGACGTACTCTATGTAATGTGTAACAAAAAGTTACAAATCTATTAATGCGATTGCATTAGTTGTTAAAATAATGATTTTATGAAGAGGAATCAAGGATGTTAAAAAATATGAAGCAATTAAATGCTTTGAAAAAGCTAAGTGTAGTTACCTGTTTAGCAATAACCACGCATTTAGCAATAGCTGAAGAATTAGACATCCCTACCCTTAATGCAGACGAAGGTCGCGTTGGTGAAGTCAGACGAGTTCCAGATTTTAAAGAGTTTAAAGTATGCGCTGATCCAGACAACATGCCGTACTCAAATGTAAAATTAGAAGGCTTTGAAAACAAAATCGCGGCACTTTTAGCAGCCGATTTAGGCAAACCAGTTGCCTATACTTTCGCTTATGATAGACAAGGTTTTTTAAGAAATACCATCAATGCTAATCGCTGCGATATTATTATAAGTACTACATCAGATAATGACTCATTGCGAACATCCAAGCCATATTATCGTACTGGTCATGTATTTATTTGGCGCAAGGAAAGTGGTTACAACATAACTGATTGGAATTCACCAGACCTCAAAAAAGGTTTTATAGGTGTAATAGATAAAAGTCCAGCGACTATTCCATTAAATGACTTCAATTTAATTGGTAACTCACGTCCGTACCGTCAACAGCGTGATCTAAACTTGCCACCAAGCTTTGTTGTGGACGATTTAGTAAAAGGTGATATTGATATTGCCATTTTATGGGGTCCAATAGGTGGATACTTTGCTAAGCAAGCTAAAATTCCATTAGTGGTAGTTCCAGTTCCAGAATATGAAAATGTGAATGCTAAAGGAAAAGAGTATTGGAATATTTCTGTTGGCGTCCGTAAAAAAGACAAAGAGCGTATGGAGATTATTCAAGCAGCTCTTGATCGCAATCAAGATAAAATTTTCAAAATATTAGATGACTACGGCATTCCTCATGTTTCAGTAGTGGATGGTGATAGCTTAGAAAAAATATATCGTAAAGATATGAAAGAATCCGAAAGAACAAAGGCACCACGTGATGCAATAATTCAAAAAGGTGAGTAAAATAACGCATTGTTTTTTTTGTGGCTAGTGCATAAATTCATGACGAAAATATGTCAACCGATTAAATAAATGGTCGTTAAATGAACACAAACTGGTTAGCTCATAAATTAAAGGCAAAGCAGTGTAATTGAATCGATAAGTAGTAGGTCAATGAATAAACTAGGAGAAATCATGTTAGGTAATAAAGCATTAAAATCAACGTTATTAGTTTCAATGTTGTCATTAGCAAGTGTGGTTTTTTCTGCACAATCTAATGCAGCGCAAACTTTTGTAACAACCCAAGATGGTTCACCATTGGTTATTGCACCTGAGTTATTTGATACTCCAGCTGCAAAAGAGTTTTTGGCAACTGGTAAGAATATTTATGTTGGCAATGCTGAAGCACAAGCAAGAGGTCATAAAATTTTTAATTTATATTCTTGTACTCAATGTCACGGACCAGAAGCTAAAGGTCAAGTGGGCCCAGGCTTAATTGGTCCAACATTTAGATATGATAAAGATGCAACTAATAAGGGCATGTTTGAAACTGTTTGGCATGGTACAAATGGTGGCATGGGCGCTAAAGGTGTTGGTTTAATGGATGCTACCGATGCTAGCAATGGATTAACGCCAGATGAGTTGTTAAAAGTTATTGCTTGGATACGTGCTCAAGGCGGCGTAACAGGTAACTAATTTTTAGATATTTTCAGGTGATTTAAAGCTATAAAATACCTTTATTAGGTTTTATAAAACAAAAAGGCTACTGTATAATTGCAGTAGCCTTTTTGTTTTATTGTTTGAATTTTATTAATAATTATATGAAAGTATGGAGATACAAATGAAACAGCTGAAGTTTAGTTTAGTACTCGCATTAATCTTAACTGCATTAGTTGCTTGCAACGAAAAAGACAAGTCAGCAGCTGGTTCATCTGCCGCAACTACTGATGTCCCTGCAATAGCATTTGTTACCACACAAGACAGTGCTCCACTCACTATTGATAAAGCTTTATTTGATACACCAGAAGCCAAGCAGTTTTTAACAACGGGTAAAAATCCGTATATTGGGAATGTTGAAGCTCAAGCAAAAGGTAAGAAAATTTTTAATTTATACTCATGCACGCAATGCCATGGTCCAGAAGCAAAAGGCCAGGTTGGTCCTAACTTAACTGGACCAGATTTTCATTATCCAAAAAATGCAACAAATAAAGGTATGTTTGAAACTGTTTGGCATGGTACAAACGGCGGTATGGGCGCTAAAGGTATTGGATTGATGGATCCTACTGATCCAAAAAACGGTATCACACCAGACGAATTACTGAAAATAATTGCTTGGATACGTAGTCAAGGTACAGTTAACGGTAACGATGCTTAATTTTTTAAAATAAACAATTTTAAATTATCTAGTTAGGATATATGCAAGTCACAAACCAAGAAATCAAAGCAACTGACAAAAAACTGCATCACATTGTTATAGTTGGAGGTGGAGCAGGTGGCTTAGAGCTTGCTACTCGACTAGGTAATTCACTAGGGCGTAAAAATAAAGCGGCAATTACGCTAATTGATAGATCACGTACTCATGTTTGGAAGCCGCTACTGCATGAAATTGCAGCTGGTAGCATGAATCCAGAAAAACACGAGCTTGATTATATGGCGCAAGCTCATTGGCATAATTTCCGCTTTAGACTTGGTAGTATGGATAGTTTAGATAGAACAAAAAAAGAAATTTCAATCACACCTTTTTTTGATGAATATGGTGTTGAAATTATTCCAAGACGCACATTTACTTATGATACGTTAATCATTGCAGTTGGAAGTACAACTAACGATTTTGGTATTAAAGGTGCTAGCGAGCATTCAATTGCATTAGATACACAAGATCAAGCTGAAAAATTTCATCGCCATTTACAAAACGCTTTAGTGCGCGCGCAAACGCAGGTCGATCCAGTACAAGCTGGACAACTTGAGGTGGCGATTGTTGGTGCAGGAGCCACTGGAGTAGAGTTGGCTGCTGAATTACATAAAGCAACACGTGAATTAGCTGCCTATGGACTTGATAAAATTGATGCCGACCGAGATGTTAAAATTTCATTAATTGAGGCAAGTGACCGTGTACTGCCAGCATTACCTCCAAAGTTGTCACATTCTGTAGACCTAGAGTTACGAAAGCTTCGCGTGCATTTGTATACCAGTGAACGTGTTACTGAGGTTACAGAAAAAGGTATTTACACACATAGCGGTCGATTTATTCCATCTGCTTTAGTAGTATGGGCCGCAGGCATCAAAGCGCCAGATTTTCTGAAAAATTTAGATGGTTTAGAGGTAAATCGAATTAATCAACTTATGGTGACGCAAACACTACAGACAACATTGGACGACAACGTATTTGCCTTTGGTGATTGTTCAGCATGCCCTTGGCTTGGACATGATGGGAATGTGCCGCCGCGTGCTCAGGCAGCGCATCAACAGGCATCATTATTGGTTAAAACCATGAAAGCGCGGGTTGCAGGCAAAGCAAGCTTACCTGATTATAGTTATCGAGATTATGGTTCTTTAGTTAATTTAGGACGCTATACGACTGTAGGCAATTTGATGGGTGCGCTTTCTGGCACCACTATGTATATTGAGGGGTTGATAGCACGTATGATGTACAAATCACTTTATCAGATGCATTTAATGACATTACACGGTTTTACAACAGTATTATTACAAAACATTGCACGTATAATTACTCGCAGAAGCGAACCTATAGTTAAACTCCACTAAATTAGTAATGTTTAGTTATTAAATGTAGTTAGTTGGTAAAGATAATAAAAAAGACAGATTTATCTGTCTTTTTTATTATTTAATTAATATGAAGGTTTATTTAACAATTTTAATGATTAGTGCCAATTTGTTTACGGTAATAATGATTAATTCCGCTCATAGACACGCTAATAAACAGACCAAATATCACAATGATTGTATTCATAGAAAACTCGGCCTTAGTCATTAATGTATAGGCCGCGCTGAGCAGCAAAATCCCTAGGTTCTCATTGAAATTTTGTACTGCGATGGAGTGACCTGCACCAATTAATTGGTGTCCACGATGCTGTAATAAGGCGTTAAGCGGCACCAGAAAGAAACCACTTAGCGCACCAATCACAAATAGTAATGCAGCAGCGATATGCCACTCGGTTACAAATTGCATACCCAACACCAAAACTCCCATTGCGATACCCGCGGGCAAAACCTTGATTGAGTTTTCTAAGCTCACATATTTAGCGGCAATCACTGAACCAATTGCCACACCAAATACCACGTAGGCCATAAGCTGAGTAGATTTCTCTAGATTAAAGTGTAATGCATAAGCTGCCCAGGCTATAACAACTAATCTTAATGTTGCACCAACCCCCCAGAATAAGGTGGTAACAGCAAGTGAAACTTGACCTTTAGGATCTCGCCAAAGTGTCATAAATGAATGGTAGAAATCTTTCACCATATACCATGGGCTATTATTAAGCGGCTTGTGGTCTATAGGTAATTTAGGAATAAAATGATTGAATACTGCTGCCAACAAGTAAAGTGCTGAAATAATAACCATGGCAAGCACGGCGTTTTTTTGTGCAAAGGCACCGCCTATTGCGCCTAATATAATCGCTGCAACAGTTGAGCCTTCCATCCAGCCATTGGCTTTAATTAGCTCATCTGGAGGCAACATTTCAGTAAGAATGCCATATTTTGCGGGAGAGTAGGCTGCTGCACCGACGCCAACGATGCCATACGCGTAAAGTGGCGGCATACCAAACATCATCGAAAGACTGCCAACAAATTTGATGCCATTAGATATAGACATCACTCTGCCTTTTGGCATTGAATCTGCAATTGAGCCAACAAATGGCGCGAGTAATATATAAGAAATCACAAAAAACTGCAGTAATAGTGGTTGATGCCAGCTAGGGGCGTTCATTTTTTGTAGCAAAGCAATCGCTGCAATTAACATGGCATTATCAGCTAGCGCAGATAAAAACTGCGCTATGAGCAATGTATAAAATGCTTTACTCATAGCGTAGGCTTAATATAGACCAGGCATGTGATAAAGAGCAGGCTAATATTTTTATATTTAAAATCGATGCAATCATAGTCAGTGTTTAGCATAGTTAATGCTTAACTGTTGCAACATGCCATTAAAGTATCTCAGCTGCAAAATCCGCTAACCTAGAACGTTCGCCACGCAGCAACGTAATGTGTCCATTGTGATCCCAGCCTTTAAATCGATCAACTACGTAAGTTAACCCCGAGCTACCTTCAGTTAAGTAAGGCGTATCAATTTGCGCGATGTTACCTAAACAAACCACTTTTGTACCAGGTCCAGCACGTGTTATGAGCGTTTTCATTTGTTTAGGCGTTAAGTTTTGCGCCTCATCAATAATTAAGAATTTATGTAAAAAAGTACGCCCGCGCATAAAATTGAGTGATTTTACTTTGATGCGCGTTCTAATTAAATCTTGCGTTGCAGCTCTTCCCCATTCGCCTGCCTCATCATCTGTCTTGTTGAGAACATCTAGGTTATCTTCTAAAGCGCCCATCCAAGGCGCCATTTTCTCTTCTTCCGTGCCAGGTAAAAAGCCAATGTCCTCACCCACAGGCACAGTAACGCGTGTCATGATGATTTCAGAGTAAGTTTTAGTATCTAACACTTGTGTTAGTGCTGCGGCTAAGGTGAGTAGGGTTTTACCAGTGCCTGCTTGACCTAACAAGCTGACAAAATCGACTTCTGGATCCATCAACAAATTAAGCGCAAAGTTTTGCTCACGATTACGCGCGACTATGCCCCATACATTATGTTTAGGTACAGTAAAATCACGTACCACTTCGAGCACAGCAGTATTGCCCTCAACACTTTTTACAATGGCATGAAAAGGTTTTTCAAACTCATAAAACACAAATTCATTAGACAAAAATGTTTTGCATAGTGGCCCAGTAATGCGATAAAACATGCGACCTGCTTCTTGCCAGGACTCCATCTCTTTACTGTGTTTTTCCCAAAAGTTAGCGGGTAGTTCTTTCATACCAGAATACAAAAGCTCGCTGTCTTCTAAGACCTTATCGTTAAAGTAATCTTCAGCTGCTAAGCCGAGTGCGCGGGCTTTAATGCGGATATTGATGTCTTTACTGACTAAAACAACTTGGCGATTTGGGTAATGCTTGTGTAGGTCAAGCACTACACCTAAAATTTGATTATCGGCTTTACTACCTGCAAGACCAGGCAGCTCTACATTCACCTGTGTGGTCTGTAAAAACAACTTACCCGTGACGTGTTTATTACCTTTGATGGCAAGCGGGCAGCCTTGCTCTAAATTGATTAAATCTGTACCTACAATTTCTTCTAAGTTACGGCTGGCTTGGCGTGCATTACGAGCCACCTCAGTTAAGCCTTTTTTATTGTTATCCAGCTCTTCCAATGTGACCATTGGCAAGTGAATATCATGCTCTTCAAATCTAAACAAACTCGATGGATCATGCATTAAAACATTGGTATCTAGTACAAAAAGTTTGGTTTGTTCAATTTGCTTTTTTGCCATGCCTGAGCCTTATAGAGAGATTAACTTAAATTATTTTAAAGCGATTTGATAACTTCGAGCATGGCCGCCGCATGACCATCTACTTTAACACCACGTACTTCATGCACTAAAATACCTGCCATATTAATGATGAAAGTACTGCGTTCAATACCACGCACCTGCTTGCCATACATATTTTTCATTTTCATCACACCAAAAATTCCGCAAGCTAGTTCCTCAGTATCTACTAGTAGCTCAAACGGGAAGCTAAATTTAGCTTTGAAATTCTCATGTGATTTTAAGCTATCTCGTGAAATGCCAAAAATCTCAGTATTCAACGATTGAAACTCAGCGTATGCGTCGCGAAATGCTACGCCCTGCGTAGTACAACCAGGCGTGGAGTCTTTAGGATAAAAATATAAAATAATATTTTTACCGAAGTAGTCTGCTAAATTAAAAGTAATACCGCTGGTAGCTGGTAAAGTGAAATTGGGGATTAGTTGATTGAGCATAATAGTTGTCATGTGGTTTTTAACATTGTTGTAAAAATCCGCGCTGTTGGCAAGAGTTATTAGCACGAATACACGAAGTAATCATGAGTAGTAAAATTGTCATCATGATGTAACTCCACTAAGACTAAGGCTGATACATTTGAGTTTACTTTAGCTTAAGCGCGTGGCAAGCTCATTAACACTTGTGTCCCACCTTTTGAATTTTGCCTAAATTGTAAATCACCAGCTAAAACCTCACATACTTTAAAGGCAAACGGAATCCCTAAGCCTGTACCAAAGCGCTTGGTGGTAGGCCCAGGGCTAACAGCATGCGGGTCTGGAGTAAATGGCATACCAGCGCCTTGATCATCAATTGTGATGGTGATCGTACTTTCGGTAAAATTCACATTTAACTCAATGGCACATGATTTAGGCGAAGCATCAATTGCATTAAGTAATAAGTTGTACAAAGCTTGTTCTAGCAGATGCTCATCCGTTAAAAGCACCTCAAATGCAGCTGGAATAATCGGCAATTTTAGCTGTAATGATTTTTCGCGCAGTTTTTGTTGCAATGGGGCAGTAGCGCCCTGCAACACTTTACTGATAGCAACCCGATTGAGTTCTGGTTTTATTGGATGTAAATAGGCTAGCAAGCTACCCGTCCAGCGCTCTAGCCTATCCACTGTATCTATAATGCCTTGCAATGATTCACGCGTATCAGCATCTAGTATTGGGCTATCTGTGACTTGTGCTGTGGCGCGTATGCTTGCAAGAGGGTTGCGAATATTATGCGCTAGCATGGGCACTAACAAGCCCATTGCGGCCTGTTTTTCGGTACGCACTAGCGCATCTTGACTTAAGCTTAAATCTTCAGCCATTTTGTTAATTGCTGAAGATAATGTGACTAATTCGGCAGCGCCAGTTTCTGGTACTTTGTAGTTTAAATGCCCACTGCTAATTTCACCTGTGGCATGCAAAATATCATTAATCGGCTTGACAATAGCGCGCTTTAAAAATACACGTGAAAAAAACAATAACAGCATCGCCAGTAAAATGGGCAAGCCTAGAAGAGTCATAGCAGCATGTTTGGAGTCTTGTAGTTTAGCTTTAAGTTCTGCCTTTTTAACTAATAACAGCTGTTCAGTACGTGTAGATACTTTTTCATAACTACTAAAAATACCTACCTCCATATCTTTGTAAAGGCGCTTTTTTTGTAGCGCATCAGGTGAGGCTTGGTAGCTATAAAAAAGTATGGGCGTATCAGTGACAAAAATACGATAGTTCTTTTGTAATGCTTGAATCGCTACTTTTTCTTCATTACCAACGGCTAGAGACTTGAGTGAATTAAAGTGCTGTTCAATCGATAGCGTGTATTGGTCATATTCATTAATGGCGTCTTTATCATCTAAAAAAAATGCGTCAAACAGCTCTTTCATTTGTCGATATAAATCACCGCGCGTTTGCTGAATTTCCTGAATAAGTAGGTTGATACGTTGAGTTTCTTGCGATGATTTATCCCATAGATAAATGCCATAAGCACCCGCAGTGACAGATAGTAATATTAATACAATAAAAATAAGCTCATGAATGAGCAATAAGTTTTTAAGTGATCTAGTTTGTTGCATGTTAAAACTGAGATCTGTTATTAGACATCGAGCTTAAATGAAATTGGCACAGAGACATTAAATGTACGTCCTTTTAATGCTTCTGGGGGGAGTGGGAAAGGTGAAATTCTATTGATTTTTGAGATGGCTTCTCTATCTAGTGATTCGTAACCACTGCTGGTATGCACGGTTGCAGACAACACTTTGCCGTTACTATCTAATTTAACATCTAAAATTACATCGCCTTGTTGGCTACGTGTTCTGGCAATGTTAGGATAGTTTTTATCTTTAGCAATTTCACGACGCAACATATCAGCGTATTGTCCACGTGCGCCATTGATATCTGCTTCAGATGGCCCCACAGGCTTTGCTGGTTCCGAGACAGCCGCTACTGGTGCCGTAAAAGTCTGTGTTGTCTCAGCTTTTGGTAAGCTGTTAATCACTGCTGGTGTGAGATTATGCGTTGCCTCCTGCGTGGGGGGCTCGCTGATCGGGCTAGGCTTGATCACAGGCTTGGGAAGATTAACTGGTTTTTTTTCAATAGGTTTTGGTTTGTCAGGCGCTACTGGTTTAAGCGGTTCCACTACTGGTATTGGCTTGGGAGCTGCTGGTGGCATTAATACGATATCTAAAACGTCAGGCTTTTTGGGTTCGGGAAACTTAATGGCAGGCACAATGTAAGCTACGAAAATATGTAACATCAACGAACACAGTATCGCCCAGTACAACATATTCTTGTTGGCTTTATGCATTGGATGAAGTTGGCTAGATGAGTTCATTAATTGAGGTAGTAAAGTTGAATTCAAAACTTACAGTGTAAAACACCGTTAAAAAGCCGCCACTAGTTGATAACTAAAAATTATACAACAGACACGGCAGCTCATAAAAAATAGCTAACAATTGGTTGCGTGCAACCAATTGACTGTTCTAGATGATTAAGTCTAGATTTGGAGCTGCACGTTCACTCAATACGTTTAGCTAGTTTAACTAGCGCTTCGCGTAATGGTGAATCTGTAAGGTTTTCTATTAGGTTACTTAGACTATGTGAAGCGTTGCGTGACAGCTTGCGTTGAGGTTTTTTAGGCTTGTTTAGGCTAGATTTAGCTTGCACTTTCACATCAATTGCAGTAACTTTACATCCCTTGCTAAAAGGGCCACTTAAAGTCAAATTATGTAATTGAGTCAACAAGGTAGCGTTGAGTAATTTGATTTTTGTTGCCATTGCGCCATTGTCGGCAACTACATAAAGCTGGTTATTTTTTAAACTAATAGCACGACTAAATTGACTAATTTGTTTTGGTGATGCCGCTAGCCACAACTTTTGTGCCAAATTAATGGTTTGTGCATGGCGGTTTAACTCAATGAGTGTAGTGTCTGAGCCTGTATTTGAGCTAAATAAAGTTTTGAGTTGGTGCATAAATTGTATGGGTTATGTATCTTAAAAATGATTATCAAATGAATGCCATTAACAGTAAGCACTTAAAATTAAACGCTTAATATCAAATTTTATGAAATAAAAGCGCTTTAACAAAGGAACACTATGAATATCATATTCATGTCTAATAATTTAGCAGAAGCTAAAAGCTTATCACATTTGCAAGTGGCTTTAATTATTGCTGGCTTAATGTTAACGCCAGTCTTGCTGATGTTAGTTTTTATACTACCGCACGGCGATATCAAACAAGAGGGTGTGAAAGCTTTGCTACCTCCTCAATTAAAATTTTCATTAAATCCACAAAAACATGTAGATGCTTACGCATTAGAATTGGGTGAGCTTCAAGCACGCATCTTACGTTTAGATGCGCAAAGTGCACGATTAGCTAAATTAGCGGGCGAAAAAGAGGTAACAATCAAGAATAACCCTAATTTACAGCCTTTGCAAAATCTGCAGCCTGGCAGCGGAGGGCCGTTGGTGCGTTCTGCACCTTTGAGTGAGGCCGAGCTAAAAAAAGCAATGGATGAACTCATGCAGGCGGTGGATGGTCGAGATGATTATCTAAGCGAATTAGAATCTAAGTTACTGCAACAAAGCGTATTGAAAGACACATTGCCTAATAGTAGCCCAGTAGCTGCGGCTTACAACTCATCAAGCTATGGCTGGCGAATAGATCCATTCACAGGAACGCGTGCCTTTCATGAAGGACTAGATTTTACTGCAGCTGTTGGCACACCCATTCATGCTGCAGCTGGTGGGATTGTGATCTTCGCAGACCAAACGCCCGATTATGGTAAAATCGTCAAGATTGATCACGGATCTGGTATAGAAACGCGCTATGCACATGCTTCTAAACTCATGGTTAAAGTGGGCGATCGTGTAGAAAAGGGTCAAATTATTTCATTGGTTGGTAGCACTGGGCGCTCTACAGGGGCGCATTTGCATTATGAAATTCGTATCAATGGCGATCCTTTAGATCCGCGTAAATATTTGCAAGCGAATGCAGGGTAAGTTAGCAGTAAGCGTGAGATGTTAAATTTTCTTGAAATGGAATGTTTAAGCCCCATGTAACAGAATATTATTTAAAGCACCTGCAACTAATTTAGTGTCATTTTATTTCTTTTATTAACTAGTCAATTTAAAACCTCATCTCAATCACTTAGCAATATTGAATGGGCTGTAATTAAGTGCGAAAGTCGGTATAAATTCATATGGTAACCTCGTTGTTCAAGAAATTATTTGGTAGCCGTAATGACAGGCTAGTTAAACAATACGCACAAAAAGTCAATCAAATTAACGCATTAGAACCCGCCATGCAGGCCCTTAGTGACGAGGCTTTACGTGCAAAAACGGCTGAGTTTAAACAGCGTTTCCAAAATGGTGAGCCCTTAGATAAACTTATGCCAGAAGCCTTTGCCGTGGTACGTGAGGGTGGCGTGCGTGCACTAAAGATGCGCCATTTTGATGTACAAATGATAGGCGGTATGGTGCTCAATGATGGCAAAATTGCCGAGATGCGTACTGGTGAGGGTAAAACGTTAGTGGCGACGTTACCTGCATATCTTAACGCTTTAACTGGCAAGGGCGTGCATGTTGTTACTGTGAACGATTATTTGGCTAAACGCGATGCTGAATGGATGGCACAGCTTTATAATTTTCTCGGCTTAACGGTTGGTGTGAATTTATCGCAAATGCCGCATGATGAAAAGCAGCAAGCCTACGCCGCTGATATTACCTATGGCACTAATAACGAGTTTGGTTTTGATTATTTACGCGATAACATGGTATTTACCGCTGATCAACGGGTGCAACGCTCACTTACTTACGCGCTGATTGATGAAGTGGACTCTATTTTAATTGATGAAGCCCGTACACCGCTGATTATTTCAGGTCAGGCCGATGATAGCGTAGAGCTTTACACGCATATGAATAACATTGCTGCACAACTTATTGCGCAAACCGAGGAAGAAGGAACAGGCGATTTTTGGGTGGATGAAAAAGCCCAGCAAGTGAATTTGTCTGAACAAGGGCATGAGCATGCTGAAGCGCTATTGGCTGAAGCAGGCATGATTCCTGCAGGTACCAATTTGTACGATGCCGCTAATATTACCTTGGTACATCATCTACACGCTGCTTTAAAAGCCCGTAATTTGTTCCATCGCGATCAACAATATGTCGTGCAAAATAATGAAGTGATTATTGTGGACGAATCTAAAGGCCGTCCTATGCCTGGTCGTCGCTGGTCAGATGGTTTGCACCAAGCGGTGGAAGCCAAAGAAGGCGTCGTAATTGAGAAAGAAAACCAAACACTGGCTTCTATTACATTTCAAAATTACTTCCGCATGTATCAAAAATTGTCTGGCATGACAGGTACTGCCGATACCGAAGCTTATGAATTTAATCAAATTTATGGCTTGGAAACCGTGGTTATTCCAACGAATAAGCCCATGCAGCGTAAAGACAATATGGATAAGGTCTATCGCACGGCCACCGAAAAATATACCGCGGTGATTGAAGATATTAAAGACTGCCAAAAACGTGGTCAGCCAGTATTAGTTGGTACTACTACTGTAGAAAACTCTGAGTTAATTTCTAGTATTTTGCGTAAAGAAAATCTAGCGCATCAAGTGCTCAATGCCAAACAACACGAACATGAGGCGCATGTGATTGCACAAGCAGGTCGCCCAGGCGTGATTACGATTGCAACCAATATGGCAGGTCGTGGTACGGATATTGTGTTGGGAGGTAATCCAGAGTCTGAAATACACGCAGTTAAAGTGGATGAAGCCTTAAGTGATGCTGAAAAAGAAGCCAAAATTGCAACAATTAAAGCAGATTGGCAAAAGGTACATGATGCTGTTTTAGTAGCGGGTGGTTTGCATATTGCGGGTACTGAGCGTCATGAGTCGCGCCGTGTAGATAACCAACTCCGTGGCCGTTCTGGGCGTCAAGGTGATCAGGGATCAAGCCGCTTTTACCTATCTTTAGAAGATCAATTATTGCGTATATTTGCATCTGATCGTGTTTCTGCCATTATGGAAAAACTAAAAATGCCCGATGGTGAGGCGATTGAGCACCCATGGGTAACGCGTGCGATTGAAAATGCACAACGCAAAGTTGAAGGTCGTAACTTTGATATTCGTAAGCAATTACTTGAATATGATGATGTGTCTAATGACCAGCGCAAAGTGATTTACGAGCAACGTAACGAGCTATTAGAAGCAACAGATGTTGGTAGTACCATCTCTGCCATGCGTGCAGATGTAGTCAGTACCATGATTGCTACTTATATTCCACCAGGAAGCTTAGAAGAGCAGTGGGATGTAGCTGGCTTGCAGAGTACTTTAAAAGCAGATGCAGGCTTAGATTTACCAGTAGCGCAATGGTTAGAAGAAAACCCAGATTTGCATGAAGAAACCCTGCGTGAGCGCATTTTTGATGCAGCAGATGCGGCATATCAAGCCAAAGAGGCATTAGCTAGCCCAGAAACTATGCGCCAATTTGAGCGGGCTGTAATGCTACAAAGTATAGATACACACTGGCGAGATCATTTATCTGCGCTAGACCATTTACGCCAAGGTATACATTTACGTTCTTACGCGCAAAAAAATCCTAAGCAAGAGTACAAGCGTGAGGCGTTTGAATTATTTTCTAGCTTACTCGATACGGTGAAGTTAGAAGTGACAAAAGTCACCATGCTTGTGCAAGTGAAAAGCGAGGCAGATGTTGAGGCGGTTGAAATGCCTGTCGAATTAGAGAATATTCAATACCATCATGCAGGCTTTGATGACGCTCTCGCGAATGAATCTACTGAGACTAAACCAGCCTTATCAGTGATGCCAGTAGAGCGCGAAGGTGTAAAAGTCGGTCGCAATGATCCATGTCCATGTGGATCTGGCAAAAAATACAAACAGTGCCACGGAGCACTTAGTTAAACAGACACTTAGTTAGGGCGCACTTAATTAAATATATCCCGCTGAGTTAAAAGAGCAAATGAACCATGAGTATAGAAAATATAATATCTCCTTGTATAGGTGTTTGTAGCATGAACGATGCGGGCTTATGTGCTGGATGCTATCGTACGATAGATGAAATTAGAGAGTGGTGGAACATGAGTAATAGTCAAAGAAGTGAAGTCATGCATGTTTTAGGTACGCGCGAAGAGGCAGCATTTGAGTAAGGTTTACCTACAACAATAAAGCATTATTTACTATTAATCAGTCAGCCTGTGATTATCGCGTTTATGCCTATCAATAAAAATGCTTAAAACTTTATCTCAACAATATCGTTGCTATTTTTTATTCATAGCAATAACGCTAAGTTATTTCTTTCAAGTCGACTTCGTTTTTTCAGCTACACCCAATCAGCCTTGGCATGCTGGCATTGGTGATCCCGATGCATTTGGTTGGATTACAGTGTTGAGTTACGTAATTGCTGTAATAAGAGTTTTTAACCAATTATTAATGCATAAAAAACAGGGTGATAAGATTGTTTTTTGGGTGCTACTCACCTTGTTTTTAGTTTTTTTAGGGTTTAACAAACAATTAGATTTACAGACTTTGCTCAGACAAACCATGGTGAGCGATTTAATGATTCATCATTTTTATGTTTACAGGCGATATATTCAGATTTCACTCATGTCGCTGATGGCTTTGACCCTCTTGATTGTATTAATAAAATCAAGGGAGCATTTTGTGGAGTACTGGCAACAATATAAACTGATTTGGATTGGCGTCACGCTGTTGTTTCTGTTTATTTTTACACGTGCACTGACTTTTCAGTTTCACGATCTTGGCTTAAGTGATAAAGCGCTACTGCTGGAGAAGTCAATTAATTTCATCATGGAAAATTTAGCGCTTATGTGTATTATTATGGGAGCATCAAGCGCAAAAAAATTTCGTATACGTTAAATATGTATGATTAACGAGCAATGTATTCGTGCTATAAACTGATTGTATTGCACCTTTTTGACTCATACTGATCATTTTATAGCATAGTTACACTTTGTAATTTGATGTAAATAGTTTTTTACATTTTACTCTAAGCCAATCAATACGGCATCTTCAAACTATACCTGCATTAAATACACTTCAGTTTCCTCAATATAAAACGTCTTTGGCACAGCTTATGCTAATACATTATGGCAATAGGTCATATTGTTTTATCTGTCAACGTTAAGGAGATCGATTATGAGTATATTTAGTTGCCGACCGTCAATGTTTTTAGGTGCAGTACTAGCAATAGGTAGTTTATCTGCGATTGCTGAACCTACAAATGAGTTTAAATCTAATGTAACATCTAAAACTGCATTTAGTGATAAAGGTGTGATTGTGGTGATCACTGAGCGTGGCGATGCTGCTGTGCAAGCTGCGTATTTGTTATCTGCACAACTACAGCAAAATGTTGGGTATGCACCATTGTTAATGGCTGCAGAACAATACAAGCTTGCTGCATACATGCATGACTTAGACTTATCTAAAGGCGCATTGCCAGCCGTTATTTTTTATGACAAAACTGGTAAAGAACTCAACTGGGTTGTAACTATTAAGCCTGCAGTTAATGTGAAATTAGGTGAGGTAGATAAATCAATTGTAGCTGTTAAATCAAGCGCTACCAGTAGATCCATTTAATATGCATCCACCATATCATTTAACTGTTAAGGACTAAAGCGGCTGTCGAACAGGTAGTTATTGTTAATGTGCCGCTTTTACTTAGTTAGTAGAAATTGTTTCAAATATAGCCATTCAAAATGGTAAAAATAGCAAAGTGGTTAAGCTTTGCACCACACGTGAAAGTAAGCGTTGGGATTTTTCTGCCAATGCAACCGCATATAAATCAGTACGGCCAATCATTTTGCCAAATTCCCGTTCAAAACTTAAATTACTCGCTTGACCAGATTTATCATTTATATCAGTTGTGATTTGATTGCTGATTAAATACAAATTGCCTGCTGAATTACGTGCGCTAGAAAGCTTCCAGGCGGCCACTTCAATATTACGTGCTACGTTATAAATACTTTGCGGATTAATACTATCTGTTAAAAAGTGCTCAGCTTTTCCACCATGGGCTTTCATAAGCATTGTTTGCAAACCCACAATAAAGGGTAAAACACGGTCACCTGTATAGTCTTGGTTGAAGGCTAAAAATATTGCGGATGTGTCTTGAAGGTTGTTGATTGATTCAAAATGCCACGCCACATTATTAGTGAAAACCCAATCAACCATTTGATTTGCACTGTTCATTTGCTGTACTTGTAATGCATTAATAGTAATTAAGCTTTTTTGTAGCTCACTAGGATTACGCTTATAAAGTTTGGTCATTAATAGGCGCATACTTTCAGTATTGTCGCGCATTTCAATATCGGCCATACGATCCATATCGTTTTTAGCGAACTGATTAATTGAACTGCGATCGTTTTGAAGAGGGATGGGTTTGCCAGTGATGTTTTCTTGAATTGCGCAAGCTGATAGCAAACAAATTAACGAGATCAGTAAATTGGCTAAGAGGCTATTAATATTCATGTTGATTGATCACAAGCTAACATGATGAATTATGGCGTACAAATATGCTTATTCAAATAGCTGTACTTGTTTTTGTACGATTCTTTCTTTTGGAAATATAACGCTAAATGTACTGCCTTCATTCATGATACTTTTTATTTCTAGTTTGGCTTGATGGCGCGTCAGTATGTGCTTAACTATGGATAATCCAAGGCCTGTACCACCTGTGGCTCGACTGCGGCTTCTATCTACACGATAAAAACGCTCAGTTAGCCTATCAATATGTTGTTGTTCAATGCCAATGCCAGAATCTTTGACGCAAAAAATAGCCACTTGCTGCCCAGATTTTTCTTCTAAATACCAGCTTATGTGGATGTCGCCATTTTGTGGTGTGTAGCGTACTGCATTGGTAACTAAATTGCTAAAGGCGCTATGTAGCTCGTCGCTTGCACCAGTAATATTTAAATTTTCATCAAAATTTAAAGTGATGGTTTGTTGCTGTTTTTCACCTGATTCTTTTGCGCTTGATAGGGTTTGGCTTAAAGCATTTGCATCGTTCTTCATCATGCTTAGTAATTTCCCCATATCAATTTCGTTATTTTCCGGGCTTTGTGCGTTGCTTTCAATTTGCGATAAAGTGAGCAGATCTTCAATAATGCCGCGCATGCGGCCAGTTTGTTCTTGCATCATCGCAAAGTAGGGCAGCGTACTTGGTAACACTGCGCCTTCCATATCGGTAAGGGTCTCTAAAAATCCACCTACTACCGTTAAAGGCGTACGTAGTTCATGCGATACATTGGCAATAAAGTCGCGCCGCATCGCCTCGATTTTTTCTAAAGAGGTTACATCACGGCAAATAAGTAATTTTTGTTTTGTGCCAAATGGCACCAGTTGAATTTCTAATGTGATTTCTGTTTTATGTTCTGGGCTAAGCTCCGTATTACTCCAAGAACGTATTTTGATGGGATTGACATAATTTTGGCTTTGCAAATACGCAATAAAATCGCCATCGCGTACTAAATATTGAATTGGTTGCGCCTCATCTTGATTTAAATTAAGCCCGAGTTGAGATTCGGCAGGTGGATTGCACCACTCAATTTTATTATCACTGTTGAGAACAACCACGCCATCCGGCAATGCGCTTGCAGCATGACGGAACCGACCAAGAGCAGAGCTTAACTGCGTTTTACTGCGACTGTGGCGACGTTGCTCATAATAAAGCTCGGCAAAAATATCTTCCCAAACACCATTACCATTAGGAATCGTTTTGATTTCAGGCTTTTTTAGCCAAAGTGATAGTTGGTGTACCCAATACAAATGTGAGGCTAGATAAACGCTAAGAGCAACACTAAAAACAATAAGCGCTATTGTTAAGTTTGCAGCAACCCAGCTGACCAAGCAGATAAGTATGAGTACAAACAATAGCCAAAATGCGTTCCAGCGAATATCTTGCAATTGTAATGACCCTATTAATGCAATAACGCATTATACGTTTGAGCAACCAATGTTTTGTGGCTGAACGCCAATATTATTGTTTCTATTTTTATAAAATCTATTCACTCATATGCGTGGATAAACGATAACCCGCACCACGCACAGTTTGAATTAAATCTTCATGTTTTGAAACAGATAATGCATTACGTAAACGACGAATATGAACATCGACAGTTCTGTCTTCTACAAAAACACGATCGCCCCATACTTTATCAAGTAGCTGGCTGCGCGTATGCACACGCTCAGCATTTGTCATAAAAAAGTGCAGCAATCTAAATTCAGTTGGACCTAGTTCAATAGGCGCTTCATTGCCTGTCACCCGATGAGAGCTTGGGTCTAAACGTAACCCGCTAATTTCAATGGGGTCGTCTGTCATTTGCGGTGCGCGGCGGCGTAGCACCGCTTTAATTCTTGCGTTCAATTCACGTGGACTAAATGGCTTGGTGACGTAATCGTCTGCACCTACTTCTAAGCCACGTACTTTGTCGTATTCATCACTACGTGCAGTAAGCATGATAATAGGGATAGATTTAGTGAGCTCATCAGACTTTAAGCGACGTGCAAACTCAATGCCGCTCATGCCTGGTAACATCCAATCTAAAAGAATCAAATCTGGTAAAGTTTCGCGTAGCAAGCCCTGCGCAATTTCTACACTTAAAGCCCGAATAGCATTATGTCCAGCTTGCGTAATGTTAAGTGCTAATAATTCTTGAATTGCTGGTTCGTCTTCAACTACAAGTATATTGGCCGGCATAACGTAATCCTTCGATTGGTGAATGCGCTTATCTTATGACGCTATTGTGACAGTTTCATGAAAAGGCTGTGCAAGAAATTAATTCAAATGGCTTGTAATTTCTTATAAAAATGTAATTTCATGATTAAGCGCATAGCCAAGCGCAGGGCTATTTGATAAGCTCGCTTTATAAATAAAAAATATTGAGTAATCAATTTAAATGTACTCATCATCGTGTTAGTCATTGAGGGAGTGTCGTCAGCATGTTAGGTTTTATCACCAAGTTTTTGTCCAAAGAAAATATCACCGCTAACCCCAGTTATAACCGATGGTTAATTCCACCAGCCGCTTTATGTGTACATTTATGCATTGGTATGGCGTACGGGTTCTCTGTGTTTTGGAAGCCATTAGGTAAAGTAGTGCTTGGCTTAGATGGAAAACCTGCGGCGGCTTGTGCTGCAGGCGCTAAAACGTTTGCAGATAAACTAGGTGGTACAGCACATGCTTTATTTGCTACAGATTGCAATTGGACACAATTTGACTTAGGCTGGATGTATACCCTGTTCTTTGTTGTACTTGGATGTTCTGCTGCACTTTGGGGTGGCTGGTTAGAGCGCTCAGGTCCACGCAAAGCGGGTTTAGTGGCTACTTTATGCTGGTGTGGTGGTTTGCTTATTTCAGCTTACGGTGTCTATGCCCACCAATTATGGTTGATGTGGCTAGGCTCTGGTTTAATTGGTGGTATAGGCTTGGGTTTAGGCTATATTTCACCGGTTTCTACACTGATTAAATGGTTTCCAGATCGTCGCGGCATGGCAACAGGCATGGCGATTATGGGCTTTGGCGGTGGTGCGATGATAGGCTCACCACTTGCAACCATGTTAATGAAGCATTTTTCTACCGCTACAGAGCAAGGCATATGGCAAACATTTGTAACTTTAGCAATTATTTATACCATATTTATGTTGATAGGCTCATTAAGCTATCGCGTGCCACCATCTGGCTGGATACCCGCTAATTGGACGCCACCATTTAAAGCGGCTAACAGCATGATTGCATCACATCATGTACACCTAAAAAACGCACATAAAACGCCACAATTTTGGTTGCTATGGTTAGTCTTATGTATGAATGTATCCGCCAGTATCGGCATCATTGGAGCTGCGGCGCCCATGTTGCAAGAAACTTTCGGTGGCGCGTTAATTAGCCAACCCAGTATTAGTTTTGCAGATATCAAAAAAGATGAAGCACTCACGGCAACCGCTGCCGCCGTTGGCGCAGGTTTCGTAGGTTTAATATCGCTATTTAATATTTTTGGTCGAATTGCTTGGGCAAGCTCATCAGATAAACTAGGGCGCAAAAAAACGTATTTCATCTTTTTTGTCCTTGGCGCCATATTATATATTGCTGTATCCAACTTTGCAGTTTCTAAATCACTCGCTCTATTTGTCGCTAGCATATGCGTCATTGCTTCTATGTATGGCGGAGGTTTTGCGACTATTCCTGCCTATTTAGCCGACATGTTCGGTACACAATTTGTCGGTGCAATTCATGGGCGCTTGCTCACTGCGTGGTCTACAGCAGGTATTTTAGGTCCTGTAGTAGTCAATTATATGCACGATGTTAGGTTGGAATCTGGTGTGGCATTTGCTGATGTTTATGCGCCTATTTTTTATGTATTATCAGGCATGTTGTTATTAGGTTTTTTTGCTAATTTATTAGTAAAGCCAGTGGCTTATCAACATTATATGACGACTGAAGAGCTGGCGGCTGAGAAGAAAATAGCGCATGAAAAGTCATCGGCTGATTTTGCTAAAACTACAATATCAACTAGCAAAGGCCTACAACCATTGGCAATTTTTGCTTGGTTACTAGTGTTAATACCCATTAGTTACGGCATCTGGAGCACTATTCAAAAAGCAGCGGTGCTATTTAGTTAGAAATTGATTAATCAAAAAATGGAAAAAATACGCTGCAAGTGGGCTAAAACTGCCATTGAAGCCTGTTACCACGATTCCGAGTGGGGCGTACCGTTACATGATGACTGCGCTCTGTTTGAGTTTTTAGTGTTAGAAGGCGCACAAGCTGGGCTAAGCTGGCTCACTATTTTGCAAAAGCGTATGCGCTATCGTGAGTTGTTTGATGGTTTTGATGTCCACAAAATTGCCCAGTATGATGCAGAAAAAGTAGCGGCATTAATGAATGATGCAGGCATTGTGCGTAATCATTTAAAAATAGCAGCAGCCATTAGTAACGCCAAGCAATTTTTGTTGCTACAAGCTGAATTTGGCAGTTTTGACGCTTATATTTGGCGTTTTGTTGATGGAAAACCTATCCTCAACCATAGGCTAAACCATGGTGAAATTCCTGCACAAACGGCTATTTCACAGGCACTATCTAAAGATTTACTTAAACGCGGTTTTAAGTTTGTTGGCCCAACTATTTGCTATGCCATGATGCAGGCTATTGGTATGGTGAATGACCATACGATTGATTGTTATCGGCACCAAGAATTAGCTTAGTATAACTGAGTGATTGTTTGGTAAAATATCAATGAAATCAATATTTAGCTAACAAAAATTTAGGAATTAAGCGTGAAAAAATTAGCAGTTAATTTAAGCGGTACAGGCAAGCGGGTAGGTATCGTATTATCAAGATTTAATCCACAAATTGGCAATGGTCTATTAGCCGCATGTGAGGCTGAACTGTTGAAACTAGGTGTTAAAGCTGACGATATTACTTTGGCTACCGTGCCGGGTGCTTTAGAAGCCCCGTTAATGCTGCAACATATGGCACTCACGGATAACTTTGAGGCATTAATTGCCTTAGGTGCCATTGTACGGGGCGAAACCTATCATTTTGAAGTAGTTTCTAATGAATCTGCTCACGGTATTTCACAGGTTCAACTCAACACGGGTGTGCCAGTTGCTAACGCTATTTTAACGACTGAGGATGATGAACAAGCGATTGCAAGAATGAGTATTAAAGGCGCAGAGGCTGCTCAAGTGGCGATTGAAATGGCTAACTTGGTGGCAGCACTGTAATGAGTGAAGCCTCAGATGATAAAATAGTGACTTCAATGATCCCTGCTGATAACTTACCCACAACACCGAGCAAAAAAGTAAAAACTAGTCAAAACCGCCGTAAATCTCGTGAGTTAGCACTTAAAGCGGTGTACCGAAGCCTACTTAATCAATCAGATTTAAGGCAAGTATTCCGCGATATGCTTGAAGATCCGGAATATAAAAAAGCAGATGAGGCTTATTTTAAGCAGCTATTACAAGGGGTTATTCAGTATAAAGCTGAGTTAGATGAGCGTATTGCCGTATTTATTGATAGAGCGATTAATGCGCTCAGCCCTGTAGAACATGCCATTTTATTAATTTCTGGCTATGAGCTAATTTATGATGCCAGCATCCCTTATCGCGTCGCGATTAATGAAGGCGTAGAGTTGGCCAAGTTATACGGTGGTACAGATGGACATAAATATATCAATGGCGTGCTAGATAAGTTGGCAACAGTTGCAAGGCCTAATGAAGTAAAGCGATAAGGGTGCAATTATTAACCTGACATAAGGAATAAATTTAGGGAGATGATGTGAAACAGGTTTTCTGGCAATCTGATTGGCTGACAACGACAATCGTTGCTCTATTTAATTTATTCTGTAAAACTTTTACATTAGTCATGCTTATTCTAGTGCGTATAACACAATCAAATCACTATGGATTTTTAGCTGGTTTTGAGTTAACAAATCCTTTTCTGTATTTTAAAAAATCGCACCAATTGCCGTGAATATGCGCGAGGTTTTGCAAATTGTACGGCAATCCGATGTTGGTAAACAGCGCGAGCATAATGAAGATGCTATTGCTAGTGATGCTTCAATAGGGTTGTTAGTTCTAGCGGATGGCATGGGCGGGTATAAGGCCGGCGAGGTTGCTAGTGATTTAGCCGTGTTAACTATAGTGGCTACGCTTTTAGAAGCTTTAAAAAATCAGACAGATGACATCATGCAACAAATCGCAACTTTTGATGTGAAGATGGCGATTAAAGCAATGAATAATGCTGTAAAAAAAGCCAATGAGGTGGTTTATCAAATTTCACAAAATCAACCGCAGTGCGCTGGCATGGGCACAACTTTAGTCGTTTGTTTATTAACGGACAATAAGATTGTGGTTGGGCATATTGGTGATTCTCGGCTGTATCGATTACGTCATGGAGTGCTGCAGCAAATGACAGAAGATCATTCTCTGCTGCAAGAACAACTCAATTTAGGCTTAATTACAATTGCACAAGCTAAGTATTCTAATAATAAAAATTTAGTCACGCGTGCGCTAGGTATAGAGCCTCAAGTTGAGCTTGAGGTGCATGAGCATGCTGTGCAAGTGGACGATATTTATTTATTATGTTCAGATGGTTTGTCAGATTTAGTTGATGATGAGGATATATGTTTTAAAGCCGTAGAATTGAGTACTAACCTAGACTTAATGGCAAAAAATTTAATTAAAATGGCCAACGATAATGGTGGAAAAGATAATATATCGGTGGTAATTGCCAAAGTAACAAAAGCTTTTCCAAATCAATCTAGCAAATTACAACGTTTATTAGATTGGTTAAAATAAATTTTATGTTCAGTACCCGATTATGTAAACAAGGTAAATGATGGCAAAACTCACTCTGTCTTTAGAAGGCCATGTACTAAATGAATATGCGTTAGATAAAGAACGCATCGCCATAGGCAGAAGACCTACTAACGATATACATATTGATAACTTAGCCATGAGTGGATTGCATGCTACTTTGTTGACAATTGGCAACGACTCATTTTTAGAGGATTTAGCGAGTACTAATGGCACTTATATCAATGGCAAATCAATAAAAAAACATTTACTTCAACATGGTGATGTTATTGAGTTAGGTAAATATCAACTCAAATATGAAAATGAAAAATTACTGAGTAAAGCGGGTTCAGAGAGTTCTACTGGCTTTGAAAAAACCATCATGCTTAAACCATCGCCAAACCGTCAAATAGCTAATAATTTAGTGCAGCATCGCCCAGAAGTAAGCATAACTGAACCGCCTAAGGCCATACTTAATCAAGTTATAAAGCCAACTCTAAATGTAACGCCTATTTCATTAGGTAACTTGCAAGTGCTTAACGGATCAAGCACTGGTCGCCAGTTAGTCTTAAGCAAAACATTAACTACTTTGGGTAAGCCTGGGGTGCAAGTTGCTGTCATTACTAAACGCACCATTGGTTATTTCATTACCCATGTTGAAGGCAAGACATTGCCTATGGTCAATAATGAGTCTATTGGCGTGCAGGCCTATCAGTTAAATGACCATGATATTGTTGAATTGGCAGGCGTTAAAATGGAGTTTTATTATGCTTAATGCAATCAACACTCTAATTTCTTCATGCAATATAGGTGATTAAATTCGATGGTTGAAAATAATCTGATCAAGCAGTTAGAACGCCTCAATTCGATTGGTATCGCTTTATCTGCAGAGCGTGATAACAATCGGCTGCTAGAAATTATATTGTTGGGCGCTAAAGAGATTACTGGTGCTGATGGTGGCACTTTATATACGGTAACGGATGACAAGCGTTTAAAGTTTGAAATCATGCGTACCGATACGCTAGATATTGCTATGGGTGGTACAACGGGGGTTGAGATTTCTTACCAACCGTTACCTTTATATCTTGAGGATGGTCGTCCAAATATTAATATGGTAGCGGCACATGCTGTGCTAAATGAAACCTCAATCAACATTCATGATGCTTATTTGGCGGATGGCTTTGATTTTTCGGGCACTCGCAGTTTTGATCAAGCCACTGGTTACCGGTCAAAGTCCGTACTTGCCATTCCACTTAAAAACCATGAAAACGAAATTATTGGGGTGCTGCAACTTATTAATGCTATTTGCGCAACTAACCAAGAAATTATCCCATTTTCTAAAGCTAGCCAGCGTTTAGTTGAGTCGTTAGCTTCACAAGCGGCAATAGCGCTCACTAATCATAATTTAATTGAAGGCCTGCGTAATCTTTTTGAGGCATTTATTGAGTTGATTGCAGATGCCATTGACGAAAAATCACCTTACACGGGTGGTCATTGCCAGCGCGTGCCTGAACTTACTATGATGTTGGCAGAGGCAACACATAACATCACTCATGGTCCATTAAAAGACTTTAAAATGTCTGAAATTGAGTTTTATGAGTTGAGAATCGCAGCCTGGTTGCATGATTGTGGCAAGGTATCAACCCCAGAAGCGGTGATGGATAAGCCTACTAAGCTATCTGCTATTTTTGACCGTATAGGGCTGATAGATCAACGTTTTGAGCTATTAAAAACGCAAATGCAGCGAAATATGCTGCAAAAACAGCTGCACATGTTAAAGGCTAATCATTTAGCAAAAGTGGACGATTTTGAAAAAGAATATCAGTTACTTGTGCAAAAACTGGATGATGATAAGCATTTTTTGCGCCAAACTAACTATGGCACAGAGTTTATGAGTATTGCCGACCAGCTACGCATTAAGGCGATTGCAGATTATAAGATTGAAAATGAGCAGGGCGAAGTTGTAAAATTTCTAACTGAAAACGAGGTGTATAACCTCAATATTTCACGTGGTACTTTGACTGCAGAAGAACGCACGATTATTAATAATCACATAGTTGTGACTATTCATATGCTGGAATCATTGCCTTACCCAAAAATATTGCGTCGCGTACCTGAGTACGCAGGTGCGCATCATGAGCGGATGGATGGCAAGGGCTACCCTAAAGGTTTAACAAGAGATCAAATGTCTGTGCCTGCACGTATGATGGGCATTGCAGATATATTTGAGGCACTTACTTCGCGAGATAGGCCTTATAAAAAGATAAAAACGCTGACAGAATCTTTATTCATTTTGGGTAAAATGAAACTGGATAATCATATAGATCCAGATTTGTTCGATATTTTTATACGTGAAAAAATCTATTTGCGCTATGCAGAAAAGTTTTTAGAGCCTGCGCAAATAGATGAGGTAAACGAGCACCAAATACCAGGGTATATGGTTTAGTGCGCACTAAAACCTCTTCACATAGTCATTTTATAGCAAATTCTTTTATCAGTTCAAGTATTGCTGCTTGGCCATCTTGGCTTTTAGTCACATGATGAATAAAATCGCCATTGGGTGATAATTTAAGATTAATCCCAATATCGCAAAATCCTAAACAGTTGGATGTTTCTACTGTAATTGCTAACCCTTCTTCTATTAAAAATTGCGTTAAATCATCTACAAGTATTTTACTGCCTCGTGCTGCACATGAGTGTTGATTAGGATTAACGCGGTAGTTAGTACAAATCAGTAATTTTTTCATGATGTTATTACTTTAAGTCATCAAATAGATTGAGCTGTGCAGCCATTAGCATCCAGTGTTAAGCAACTGCCCTGCTCATACCAATCGCCTAATACCCAGCGTGTAGAATGATGACCATCCACGGTTAATTGATGCTGGTTTGGTCGATGCGTATGACCATGAATCAATAACTCAGGATAATTATACTGACCTAACAAAGTGGCCACGGCATCGGCATTGACGTCCATAATTTCCATCGATTTTGTGGATTTTTCTTGCTCACTTTTAAGTCTTAAAGTTTCTATATAGGCTTTGCGGGCGCTTAAAGGCTGATTCATGAAAGCAAGCTGCCAAGCTGGGTCGCGTACTTGTAATCTAAATGCTTGATAAGCGTGATCATCAGTACATAACGCATCACCATGGCTTAGTAGCACGTTGTGACCATGTAACTTGATGAGTGTGGGATCTTCTATTAGGGTTAAGCCTGCAGCTTCTGCAAAACCATCAGCGATTAGAAAGTCGCGGTTTCCATGCATTAGGAAAATTTTTGTACCACTATTGTTTAATGCTTTTAAAGCATTAACGACAACTACGTGGTGTTGATCTGAAATATCATCGTCACCAGCCCAGTATTCAAATAAATCACCTAATATGAAGAGATTTTCTGCTTGTTTAGCTTTAATTTCTAGAAACTCGATGAATTGTGTGGTGATCTTAGGGCGAGATTGACAGAGGTGTAAGTCAGAAATAAATAAACTGAAACTTGATTGGCTCATCTCGTTTCAGCTTAATTTATTCTTTAGTGCTGCTTAGTATTTAAAGTGCTATAACTAGCAAACAACCGCTTTTTCTATAATCACAGGCTCAACGGGTACGTCTTGATGACCTGCTTTGTTACCTGTTTTAACTAATCTGATTTTATCAATAACGTCAAAACCTTCAACAACTTTTCCAAAAACAGCATAACCCCAGCCACTTGATGTTGGCGCTGTATGATTTAAAAAGCCATTATCACCTACGTTTATAAAGAACTGGCTGCTAGCAGAATCTGGCACTGATGTTCTTGCCATGGCAACGGTATATTTGTCATTTATTAAGCCATTATTTGCTTCGTTTTTAATTTCAGCTTTTGTTGATTTTTGTTTCATATTGGTGTCAAAACCACCGCCTTGAATCATAAAACCATCAATCACGCGGTGGAAAATTACACCTTCGTAAAAACCACTTTCTACATATTGCAAAAAATTTGCAACAGTCACTGGCGCTTTTTCTGCATCAAGCTCTAGCGTAATGTCACCAAAGTTAGTTGTTAATTTAATCAAAATGAATTCCTTTAAAAGTAAGAGTTAGTCGAAGTAAAATATTTTATAATGTATCAATATTATTTTGCTGTTGGCACAACAGCCGCGCCATTAATCACTTTAATGCTTTTGATGGTCACCGCTTTAACTGGCACATCTGCAAACCCACCAATCGTGCTGGTGGGCGTAAGGCCTATTTTTTTTACCACATCTAAGCCTTTAATGACTTTACCAAATACACAGTAACCCATTTGTTCTGCTGATGGATAAACGTGATTTAAAAATTGGTTGTTAGTTAAGTTAATAAAAAACTGTGCGGTGGCAGAGTCTGGCTCATTAGTGCGTGCCATCGCAACCGTGCCTAATTCATTAAGTAAGCCATTATTAGCTTCGTTCACAATAGGTGCATTTGTAGGTTTTTCTGTAAAATCCCGCGTAAATCCACCACCTTGTATCATGAAATTGTTAATTACACGGTGAAAAATAGTGCCTGTATAAAACTCTGCATTTACATACTGTAAAAAGTTAGCAACCGTTTTTGGTGCTTTTTCTGGATAAAGTTCAAGCGTGATATTACCTTGGTTGGTTTCAATTTCAATACGAGGTAAATCTGTTGCAGCTGATATTGAAACCACGCCTAATAGTAAAGTTGCCAATACTAATTTAGATAGTGTGTTGCTTAAGGTCATATTTTTCCTTCATAAATAATTTTCCAACTATTGTTTTCAAGCGCCCAATACTGGCGTTTACGCATTTTGTTTTGTAGATTATTACTTTTAAAATCTTGCTCGAATTCAACGACCACCATTTTTTTTGCTGAAGCACCATCGTTGCTGGCAATGGGGTAACTAAACATGCTCATATTGGTGAGAGTAATGCTCACTTCAGGTTTAGATGCTTGAATACGTGTTTTATATTCCACCCATGTTTCATAGTTGCCATCTTGACTAAAAAAGTCTTTTGAATAATGACTTAAATATTGAGCAGTATCTTGCGCCAACCAATCTTTACGCCAACTATCAATAGCCTCAGTCAGTGTGGATTTTTGCTCATTGATTTCGTTAGAGCCATTTTCAGACAACGCTAAGTTATTCACAATAATGACGGGTGTGTTACCTGTTTGTAGTATTGGCTCAAGGCTGCGTAAATCTGGCTTGCTCAACACCACACATCCATCGCTAGCACGTGGAGGCCGGCTATAGGTATTGGTGGGTGTGCCATGCAGCCAAATACCAGAGCCTGTTTTATTATGATGCTGGTCAATTTCATTGGGATAGCTAAGCGTGTATGCCGCTTCACCATAAAGGTCAGGCAGTGCAGCTTTTAATTTGCTGCTGGCAAAATACACTCCCACTGGCGTGCGTTTGTCGCCCAATGATTCTTTACCTGCACCATTTTTGCCAATCGTCACGTAGTAATCTGCAACGTAGCTTAAATGGCCGTTATCATTTTTGTAGAGGTAAAGCCGCGCTTTGTCCGTATCGACCACAATGACATGATGCTGATTAACATTGGGCTGTATGAGTAAATTGGGCTGTAGCGTTGCTACTTTTTCAGATAAATAATGTTCAATACGGCTACGAGCCTCGTCTTTTAAGCCAGTTACATTATCAGCATTAGTATCAGCCGCCGCATCACCAAATCCTTGGATTTGCTTGGTTTGCGCCATTAACAAATCGCCACGAATTAAATAAGCAAGTTTAAAATTTGGCGTTGTTGCAATCAATTTATCAATAGTATCAAGTGCTTGTTTGTTTTTACCTTGCGTAATTTCAAATAGACTTTTTACTAATAAAGTTTCGGTTTGGTTGTTTGAACTGATTGATGATGACTCGAGACTTTCTAACTTAGACGCAATGTTTTCTGCTGAGATTACGTTGCGTCCTAGTACGCTTCCGTGGTTAATTGCAGTAGCGTTCCAAGGAATCAGGGCGCAAGCCGCAAGTAAACAACCATTGATAATCTTTGTTTTTCTATTACGCACAACTAATCCGTTTTGTTACTCTGTTTTTTAAAACTTGCAGCTGATACTGAAAATGCAACACTGGTAATTAACCCCTTTACTTAACGTGTAGACTCTTGGTCAATTAACCAGTTATCACCCACTTTTTTCATAGTCAGTGTTTTAGCTGTATATTGTGGGCTGCCATTAGCACGATAAGTTTGTTTAAAGCTTACTTTTGCTACATTTGCGCCTTCCATCACCACTTTAGGGTTGCTCACTTCAACTTTGATAGCCGCTGGGCGACCTACACGCTCACGACGCGTTTGCTCCCACTCTTTGCGACTTTCGCCTTTTGGGGTTTTGAAGCTGCTGCTGTAACTCGCCAGATATTTATCCACATTTTTTTCAGACCACGCTTTTGCCCATGCATCTACTGCATCTGTAATTTCGCTATTGTCCGTTGTATTGGCTGTCGCTTTGGCCGCACCGCTTTCTACTGCCGCTTCTGAAGCCACAGTTTTAACTGGCATCTCCGCTTTTGCGATTGGTTTTGCAGGTTCTTTTACTGAATTTGCAACTACAGGATCTTTAACTGCAGCGGTTGCTGTTGCTTTAGCTGCAACAGAGGCTAATTTAGTATTAGGACCAAACAAATCTTTAATCAAAGCAAGTTTGCTTTGAGCGCGCGTATTGCTAGTATCTAGCTGTAAAGCTTTGTCATAAGCTTCTGATGCTCTACGTGCGTATATATCACCTAAATTTTCGTGTGCAGTTGCATAGCTGGGGTGTGTTTTAATGGCGGTTTCTAAAGCTTTTTGTGCTTTATCATACTGCCCAGCATCCGCGTACAAAACCGCTAAATTGTTATATGGCTCTGGTAGGTTCGGGTATTTTTCCGTTAAATCAACAAATGCCTTAGTGGCTTCATCACGTTTACCTTGTTCAACTAAAAATACACCTTTCATGAACATGGCTTGTGCATCTTTAGGGTTTTTAACCAAATAAGCATTGACGCGATCTAGCGCGGCAGCTTGCTGACCCTGATCTGCCATCTGCGCAATATCTTTCAACTCATCCGCAAAAGCTGGTGCAACATTTGTAGCCATTAAACTAATCGTTAGCAAAGCAGGTGCTAATAGTTGCATTAGTAACGTTGATTTTTTCGTCATGTTTGGTTGTTCCCTTAGGCGGTGGATATTCGTGGTTGTTAGCGCGATTAAACTATTCATTATGATATACTTTTATCGATAATCTGATTATGTCGTCATTCTATCAAGAGCATAAGTAACCTCCAATAGCCGTTTAAGTTTTCACTCGTTTATTTAAGCTTTATTTAGATTTTATTGGTTAAAAACATTCGTTTTTAGCATAAAGTGCGTTTATCTCTGATTAGTTAAAAATAGCGTAAATAAATAGCGCTAACAATAAGCAATAAACTATGTTAAAAATTTACAATTCAATGTCCCGTGATAAGCAAACCTTTGTGCCGATTGTGGCGGGAAAAGTCAGTATGTACGTCTGTGGTATGACCGTTTATGATTATTGTCATTTAGGTCATGCGCGCGTAATGGTCGTGTTTGATATGGTCAGCCGCTGGTTTCGTGCATCTAACTACGACGTGACTTATGTACGTAATATCACCGATATTGATGACAAAATTATTAAACGTGCAAACGAAAATAACGAAACAATAGCCCAGCTTACCCAGCGTTTTATTGAGGCGATGGACGAAGACTCGGCCAAACTGGGGGTGAAGCGCCCTGATATTGAGCCTCGTGCAACTGCTTATATTCAGCCGATGTTGGACATGATTAGCGCGTTAATTGCCAAGGGGCATGCCTACGCTGCCACTAACGGAGATGTGTACTATTCAGTGCGCAGTTTTAATGATTATGGAAAATTATCTGGCAAATCACTAGATGATTTACGCGCTGGCGAACGTGTGGAAGTCGATACCTTTAAGCAAGATGCAATGGATTTTGTGTTATGGAAAGCCGCCAAGCCTAATGAGCCGAGCTGGAGCTCGCCTTGGGGTAATGGCAGGCCAGGCTGGCATATTGAATGCTCGGCAATGAGTGCATGTCACTTAGGCCAACATTTTGATTTGCATGGTGGTGGTCAAGACTTGCAGTTTCCACATCATGAAAATGAAATTGCACAATCTGAAGCGGCGCACGATTGCACTATGGCTAACTATTGGATGCATAACGGTTTTGTGCGGGTGGATGATGAAAAAATGTCCAAATCACTGGGTAATTTTTTTACGATTCGTACTGTGCTAGAAAAATATGATGCCGAAGTTGTACGTTTTTTTATTCTTCGTGCGCATTATCGTAGCCCGCTCAATTATAGTAATCTGCATTTAGATGATTCTAAGTTAGCACTTACTCGGCTTTATACGTCATTGCGTGGGCTTGAGGTTGTTGAATCCTCAATTGATTGGCAACATCCACAAGCATCGCGCTTTAAAGCTGCAATGGATGATGACTTTAATACGTCAGAAGCGATGGCGGTTTTGTTTGAGTTGGCGAATGAAGTAAATAAAAGTAAACAAGCAGATACCGCGAGTTTGCTAAAAAATTTAGCAGGCGTTTTGGGTTTGCTCACATTAAATCCTGATGTGTATTTACAGGGTGAAGTTGTAAGTGATGCAACTGAAAATATGTTAGATATTGATGCTTTAATCAATGCACGTCATGAGGCTAAGAAAAATAAAGATTTTGCTAAGGCAGATGGTATTCGTAAAGAGCTTGCAGATGCCGGCATTATTTTAGAAGATTCACCACAAGGCACTACTTGGCGTCGGGCTTAAACTAGCGCCGCAATTAAAAAACCAATTTAAAACTGTACTTTATTAAATTAAATTTATTGAGAATAAAATATGCCCGTTAATTTACTAGCTCCAGCCGCATATTCTCTTTATCCAGTTCGTGGCGTGCAACTTGGTTTTGCTAAAGCCCATATTCGTAAGCCAGACCGTAAAGATTTACTGGTCATCAAATTGGTTGAAGGTAGTCGTGTTGCGGGCGTTTTTACTAAAAATAGTTTTTGTGCGGCACCAGTGACTTTATGCCAGCAATTTTTGGCAAAAGAAAATAACGCTATTCGAGCTTTGTTGGTCAATACAGGCAATGCCAATGCGGGCACGGGTGAAAAGGGAATGGCAAATGCCGTGCAAACTTGTGAGGCTTTGAGTGGCTTGCTAGGGCTTGCATCTAGCCAAGTATTGCCATTTTCAACGGGTGTGATTCTAGAGCCATTACCTGTAGAGCGTGTGATTGCAGGTTTGCCAGCATGTATCAAAAATTTGACTGAAGATAACTGGCTTAATGCGGCAGAAGCCATTATGACCACGGATATTGTCGCTAAAGGCATTTCGCGCAAGCTTAATATTGGCGGCAAAGAAATCACGATTACAGGCATTGCTAAAGGCTCTGGCATGATTCATCCGAACATGGCGACCATGCTGGGATATGTTGCGACAGATGCAGCTGTTAGCCAAGCTGCGCTTGATGCGATTATTCATCATGCAGTCAATCGTTCTTTCAATTGCATCACTGTGGATGGAGATACTTCAACTAATGATTCGCTGATTATGATGGCAACCAATCAGGCTGCGAATACAGAAATTGAAGAAGATAGTGCTGATTTCTTTACATTACGTGATGCGTTAACCGAAGTTGCTGTCGTTTTGGCGCAAGCCATCGTGCGTGATGGTGAAGGTGCCACTAAGTTTATGACAGTGATTGTGGAGAATGGTAAAAGTGAAGAGGAATGTCGACAAGTTGCTTATGCCATTGCCCATTCACCACTGATTAAAACCGCGTTCTTTGCATCAGACCCTAATCTTGGACGTATTCTAGCCGCCATTGGTTATGCTGGCATTGATGATTTAGATGTCAATACAATGAAGCTTTATCTGGGTGATGTGCTGGTTGCCGAGCATGGTGGTAGAGCTTTAAGTTACAAAGAAGAGCAAGGCGCTGTAATTATGAAAGCGCCAGAAATTACCGTGCGCGTGGATTTAGCACGTGGGGAAACCAATGTCACTATTTGGACGTGTGATTTCTCATACGATTATGTGAAAATTAATGCAGATTATCGTTCTTAATGCACAGTAAAGTCTCTGTGAAAGCTATCTAAAACATCATGTCGAAAGATTTAGAGCAGTTAATCACTCGTGCAGAAAGTTTAATCGCAAAGCTTGAGAACGTCCTAGTGCCAACCGCGTTAGAGACCGATTGGACTGCAACCGCTTGGCGTTACAAAGCATATCAACCCTTATTGCTTACTCAGGTTGGCGGGGGTTATTTGCAAAAAATTCCGCACCCTCATCATATTCGATTGCATGACATTTGTAATGTTGATATGCAAAAGGCTGAAATTGTGCGTAACACTCAGCAATTTGTGAGCGGATTTCCAGCGAATAATGTGTTATTAACTGGCGCGCGTGGCACGGGTAAATCAAGTTTAATCAAGGCATTATTAACCGAGTTTGCTGGCGTTGGGTTGCGTCTAGTTGAAGTTGATAAGCAAGATTTAGTCGCTTTGCCTGATATCGTGATGCTATTAAGCAATCGCCCGGAACGCTTCATTATTTTCTGTGACGATTTATCATTTGAGGCTAACGAGCCTAGCTATAAAGCACTTAAAGTCGTGTTAGATGGCTCAATTGCAGTCACCTCAGATAATGTATTGGTATATGCAACTTCAAATCGTCGCCATTTAATGCCAGAAACGATGGCAGAGAATCTGGAAACACAATATGTAGGCGATGAAATTCGACCAGGTGATACTACCGAAGAAAAAGTATCTTTATCGGAGCGGTTTGGCATATGGCTTTCATTTTACCCGTTCGATCAAGATGAGTATTTAGCTGTTGTAGTGCAATGGTTGCAGCATCACAATGTAGCCTGCTTAAATAATGACGGTTCAATGATTGAAAATGTTAGGCAGTCAGCACTGATGTTTTCGCATACGCGTGGCGCGCGCAGCGGTCGCGTGGCTTACCAATTTGCTAGAGATTACGCGGGGAAAATGGCTATAGCCAAAGTTAAATATGGTCAATAGCATCACGCATGTTGCCGTCGCTATTTTAAGGCGTGCAGATGGGCTGGTGCTGTTAGCTGAGCGCCCCGCGGGTAAGCCTTGGGCTGGATGGTGGGAGTTCCCTGGTGGAAAAATAGAGGTGAATGAAACGCCCGAGCTAGCACTTAAACGAGAAATAAGTGAAGAGCTGGGCATAGAAATCACTCAAATTTATCCATGGATTATTCGCACTTTTCATTACCCAGAAAAGACCGTCAAACTGCATTTTTTTATTGTGACCGCTTGGATTGGTGAGCCCCAACCTTGTGAAGGTCAGACCTTAAGCTGGCAGCATCCAGCACATACAACGGTATCTCCCATGCTGCCTGCTAATTTGCCTATTCTATCTGCACTTGCTTTACCTGATGTTTATGCAATTACCAACTTGGCAGAAATGGGCGAGGTGTTATTTTTTCAGCAATTGAGTATCGCATTAAGTAGTGGATTGCAGATGATACAAGTTCGTGAAAAGCACTTGTCAATAGAGGCTTTAAATGAATTTGCATCTCAAGTCATTGCATTGAGTAAGCCCTTTAATGCGAAGGTGCTAATTAATGGTAATTTAGAGTTGGCTATTGAGCTTGACGCTAGTGGCGTGCATTTAACGTCATCACAATTGATGAGTTTACAAGTGAAACCAGCTGGGCTGATGGTGGCTGCTTCATGCCATAACCTGCAAGAATTGCAACAAGCACATGAGTTAGCGTTAGACTTTGTTGTACTGTCACCTGTGCAATCTACCTTAAGCCATCTGGATGTCACACCACTAGGCTGGACAACCTTTAATGAGTTGGTAGCATATTATCAGTGCCCAGTTTATGCGCTAGGTGGCATGACATATAAAGATAAACTAACTGCTTGGGAGTATGGTGCGAGAGGTATCGCTTTGCAGCGTGCTGCATGGGTTAATCTAGCGCCTTAGCACAGATATTTGTACGTTATTCGCCTTCTTTAACGGTCGTTAATACTTTAACGGTAGATGATTTATTAGCTTGGTCTTTAAAAGTTAGTTTAAATTCCACCTTTTGCCCCGTTTTAAACGGTTGTTTCAAATCAAACAACATTAAATGAGAGCTGCTAGGCGCCAGCTTATAAACCCTACCAGCAATTAAATCTAATTTATCTAGCATACGCATTTTCATGATGCCATTGGTCATCGTCATCTTATGAATTTCTACATGACCTACTGTACTAGCGCTCACTTTTTCTAGCGTTACATTTTGTGAACTCACAATATCCATATATGCTGCCCCAACGTTTTGACCAGGAATACTCGTCCTTACCCAAGCGTTATTTACTTTAATAACTTGATTTGTCAGTATATTACCATTAGCAGTTGTGAGGCCTGGTAAGCCAGTCATCAACATGGTTAAATAATATAAATACAATACTTTAGTTTTTTTCATATATGGGTTTTTGAGTCAGGCTGGAGGTAGTAAGTTGCATTTGCAGCTTAAGTTTTAGCGCGTGCTATGCTAATAACGCTAGGCTAAATTATTGTTGTCTGTTTCGTTGCTTTCATCATTTTCGTCAATCGGTTTCGCGCTAGGTATTGTATAACTCTCGTTAGCCCATTGGCCTAAATCAATGAGTTTACAGCGCTCAGAACAAAATGGACGAAATAGGTTTGTAGCGCTAAATTCGGATAAGCGATTACACTGTGGACAAGCTACTTGGCGCATGGGATTTGTAAAACAATTTAAATAATTAGGGTGAATTATAAAACCAAATAGACTAAAAATCGGTGGATTTATTTTTAATATGATTTCGAGTTTTAGATGTGTAAGCTAAATATTAGTATCAGCTCAATCTATGCGTTACAAGTTACAAAGTACCATTGTAAAGTCAATTTCCTCTTCACATTTTTTAGTTTTTTCTATATTGTCCAAACCAAAAAATCGAATATTAATCGCGTACTTATTAGCACTCACTTCTGGAAAACACAGGCAGTTATCAGGTAGCTCAATGCGCAACATTTGTGCAGGCTTTGCTCCAGCGAGCATTTGCTGAAACAACCCATTATTGGCCAAATATTTTGTGCGTGACCCACTACCGCGTAGTATTTGTAAGATGGTATTAGCAGCATCATGAATAGGATTTAATTTAGCCAACCAAACGGTAAAGTCTAATTTACGTCTTGCAACATCCAAGTTTAACCAGTGGTGGTAAGAGGGTAAATCAAATGCGCAAACACCACCAGGAATGCCAGCGCGTTGCTTAATGCTCATCAGCCATTCATTATCACGTAAAGTCTGACCTAACTTACCATTGTCAGACTTTAATGCGGTACTAGTTGCATCAATCTTATCTAAAATATCGTTGAGTGCTTTTTCTGAGATTTGGGGATTACCACGTAAGCCAAGCATATTGTTTTTTTGACGCTCAAGCTCTTGAATTAAATCAGCTTTAAGTTCTGCGCGGTCAATCACATCAAGAATTTGTAGCATAAACATCAACCCGCAATGATGTTCTTGTGGCAGGTTTTTTGCAATGTTGTGATGTAGTTTACCGAATAAATCTTCTAGACGTAAAAGCGTGCGGATGCGTTCATTAAAAGGGAATTCGTAGCTAGACACGATTTTTGTTAGGCTTGTCAGCTCATTAAGAAGGTAAGTTGATGTAGATTATGTGATTTATTTGCTAACTATGCAAGTATTAATGTATTTTTTGTGAATTAGTTCAATTTTTTTACGCAATTTATCAAGATTTTCATTATTTTCTATCACATCATCAGCAAGTTTTAAACGATTTTCGCGAGATATTTGAGTTGATATTATATTGCGAACTTCATATTCAGTGAGTTTGCTACGCTGCATAGTACGTTTAATTTGCAGTGTTTCCTTGCAATCAATCACTAAAATACAGCTGATGATATCTTTATAGCGGGTATTTTCTGTTAATAATGGAATCGCCAATATTTGATAGTTGACTGCTGTTTTATTTGAAAAGTCTAGATTTGTAGCGTTGTATAACATTAACTCTCGTAACGCTTGCTCGTAAATGGCGGGGTGTAAAATAGTTTCTAGCTGTAGTCTTTTTACCTCATTGCTAAACACTAGTTGTCGCATTTTTGTACGATTTAAAGCTCCTGTTTCATCCAGTATTTCTTTACCAAAAGTGGCTGAAATTTCATTTAGCACTGGTGAGCCGATGGCTGTGAGTTTGTGCGAAATTACATCCAAGTCTACAATATTAACGCCAAGCTCAGCAAAAATTTCAGTTGACGCCGTTTTTCCGCAACCTATTCCACCAGTAAGCGCAACTACAAACATATGTAGATCATCGAGTAAGTAGGGTGTTCAGCTACTAAGTTAAGTAAAAGCTTGCCAACTCTTGACCAAAAAACAAGGCCGCAATACCACCTAAGGCTAAGAATGGTCCGAATGGAATTGCCGATTGTCTATTTTTACCACCGAAAACAATGAGCGCAATACCAATGACGGCACCTACAACGGAAGATAGTAATATCACCACAGGCAGCAGCTGCCAGCCAAACCACGCACCAATGGCTGCCAATAATTTAAAGTCACCGTAACCCATGCCTTCTTTACCCGTGATTATCTTAAATAGCCAATATACACACCATAAAATTAAATAACCGAATATAGCACCCACCACTGCTGATTTTAAATCAGTAAAACCACCGCCAATATTGAAGGCTAAGCCCAACCAAAGTAGTGGCAAAGTAATGTCATCTGGTAATAGCTGTGTATCATAATCGATCAAAGTAAGTGTGATGAGTGCAAAAGCGAATGCCCAAGCAGCCAGCGTCATGCTGGTGTAGCCAAATTTCCAGCTTACTAGGCCAATTAAAATACCGGTAAGCACCTCTACCATGGGATAGCGTAAGCTAATGGGTGTTTTGCATCCTTTGCACTTACCTCTCAAAAACAAGTAGCTAATGACGGGTATATTTTCTAATGCGCTGATTGGGTGTTGGCACTTAGGGCAGGCGGAGCGTGGCGTTACTAATGTATATTTTTCTATAATAGGTACTTCTTTACCTTGCATTTCAAGCGCATTATTTTGCCATTCGCGCTCCATCATAATTGGCAAACGATGAATAACGACATTTAAAAAACTGCCTACTAATAAGCCCAAAATGACTGAAATAAAAATGAAAAAATTTGGCTCTTGGCGTAATATAATAAAAGTGTCACTGATAAATTCTGGCATTTATTTCAACTCGATCTATTAAGGAAATTTTTTATTAGGCGCTTTAATTAACTACTAGGGTAAACTTTACGCATCATCCCACCGTTATTCACTTATGGCAATTGCTTCTAATGACTGCAAAATTAATAATGCAATATTTAATAAGACTAGAAACTTGAAATTTAAGGTCTGAACGCCATAATCATACTATTGTAATTTTAATAGCAATTCTAAATGTAAGTTTAAGTGTTAGTTTTGTAGGCACATTTTAGAAAAGGACAGTAACGATGACGCAATCTCATGAATTTAATTTAAAACAACATGCAAATACTGACCATCCAGCTTGGGAAGAGGCAATCGTGTGCCGTGTTGAGGTCGACTTGCCAGGTTGGTTAACCCAATTAGCGGGTGGCAAAAATTGGGAAGTTTACTCAGAAGATGAAGATGATAATTGCATTAGTTTTGCCATGCGACAAGGCAAAAAACAAGCGGAAGTGACGCTTTACCATAATGGTTACGCGGTAGTTGATGTGGATGGCAAAGCTCTGTTTGATGGTTCGCTTACGTCTGGCACCAGTGATTGGGCGCATCTCACTTATTATCATGCGGATAGTGGTGAGCAAATTACCTTGAATTAACTTAAAGCCCCAACTTAAAGTTGTAAGGTGAACTTTGGAGATACTTAATAAAAAGGCCTGCTAGATTTAGTAGGCCTTTTGTATGTTTAGACTATAACTCGCTGTTTACACAAACACTCTTTTTGTAGAAGATTTACTAGAGTCAGATTTATTACTCGTAAAATTCTTTAAATCAGAAATTTTTATATGGCTTTGCATTGCAGGATTAAAACTTAGCCCATCAGCTTTGCGAGGCTCATCTTTATGATGTGAATCGCGTTTTGATTCAATCGTACGTGCTTTTTGACGTTGTTCTGCTGTCAGTAATGCAAAAATCTTAGCTTCAGTTCTCGCGCGATTTAACGTGCCATCTTTCTCTAATTTTGCCAGTTGGTCAGCCAGTTGCTGGGCTTTAACATCATCAAAACGGTCTGCCTTAGCTAAGTTGTCCAACTGCTCATGAATGCTCCTTCGTGCAATATGTTGATCACGCATGCTGGGCATTACCTCATGCATGATTTTAAATACTTGATCTTGTTGTGTTTGTGATAAATTAAGCTGTTTTAAATGAAGTGGCATGTCTCGCTCGCCCATTTCCCCATTTTTTTCACCATGCATTTTACTGCCTTTGTTACAGTGCCTACTTGTTTTTCCTTCGTCAGGTTGTGCTTGTACAGTAAGAGGCAAAGTTATTGCAATGCAAGTAGCTAAAATAATTTTTTTCATAAAAAAATGTTGTTTCATGATTAAATCCTTATCGGGTTTTGCTGTTAAATTAAAGTGCTTAATGCGCTTGTCACTAAGATGTTGTTAGTTTGCAACTAGTCGCTGTTAAGGGCCGTAAAGCGCTTGTAAATTTGGGTAAATCTGATCGTACTTGATTGTGTCAAGGCCGTATGGTTGATTATGATGGAATTCGTATAGTAGTTAAGTGCTATTCAAATTGATCAAAAAGAGAATTTTATGCAAAACGTACTGTTAATAGATGATGATATTGAGCTTGTAGAGTTACTAAAAGAATACATCAAACTTGAAGGATTTGAGGTAGATACCGCATACGATGGTGAAGCTGGCGCTCAAGCGGCTTTGCAAGGGTTGAGTAACGGCAAAGCTTATAATATTGTGGTGTTGGATATTATGATGCCTAAGCTTAATGGAATTGAGGCTTTGCGCCGTATCCGTGCTAAAAGCAACGTGCCTGTGATTATGCTCACCGCCAAAGGCGACAATACAGATCGCATATTAGGTTTGGAGTTGGGTGCGGATGATTATGTGCCTAAGCCTTCTAGCCCACGAGAAATCGTAGCACGAATTCGCGCGATTTTGCGCCGCGCTGCACCAATCGAAAATATCTTAATTACGGATAAAATCATAGTAGGTGATTTAACACTATGGCCGCAGCAAAGGCGCCTGGAGTGGCAAGCGCAGGTGGTGGAACTCACTAGTACTGAATTTAATTTGCTCGAAGTTTTGGTCAAAAATGCAGGTCATGTCGTCAGTAAAAATGAGTTGTCGGAACAGGCGCTAGGTAGACCGTTAGCTAGATTTGACCGTAGTATAGATGTACATTTGAGTAGCGTAAGGCAAAAGTTGGGTGCGCTGGCAGATGGCCGCAGTTGCATTCATACAGTTTACAGGCTGGGTTATCAGTACCTTAAAGAGTAGACATTGAGCGAGCATGCACATGGGTAGGCTGTTTTGGAAATTCTTTAGTTTTTTCTTTTTAGCACAAATTACTTCGGTTTTAGGGGTAATGGTTGCGCTGTGGATTTACAACCAAAAGCTTGATAATGAATACGCAAAAATTGAAGCTAATCCATCCGCCAGAGCCGTAGTGGAAGCAGCCGCAACAACACTGGAGTTTGGTGGGGTTAATAGTTTAAATGCATTTATTAAACGTGGCGATACACAGCGCTTTCCACCTTTGTATGCAGTAAATGAGCTCGATCATGAGCTATTTAATCGACCAACCCCGCCAGATGTGATTGCTGCTGCACGTGAAATACTTAATCGTCCACAATTGCATCAAGCCGTGCAAGTTGTACAAGCTGTTAAAGCAAATGATGGGCATACCTACTTGTTATTTGTACCAGCGCCAGGTAATCAATTTTTTAGGCCTCCTCGAATAACATCTATCAAAACGGATAACGTGGCAGAGGAAATGCGTGAACCACCAAAGTTGAGACATTTATTTCCATTGATGCCGATTTTAGCTGGCGTAGTAGCGAGTCTTATTTTTGCTGCTTTACTAGCCCGCTATTTCTCAACGCCCATTAAACAACTCAAACGCGCTTTCCATAGTGTTGCAGAAGGCAATTTAGAAACACGTATTGGGCAAGATATGGGTAAACGTCACGACGAATTGGCTGATTTAGGCAATGCATTTGATGTGATGGCGGCTCGCTTAGGCATTTTAATGCATAGTCAGACACGGCTATTGCATCAAGTTTCTCACGAAATGCGCTCGCCATTAGCAAGGTTGCAATTGGCTGTAGGTTTGGCTAAGCAATCGCAAGAGCTCAAAAATGCAGATAAGTTGGATTTGTCATTAGTGCGCATAGAACGTGAGTCTATGCGGATGGATGGCCTAGTTGGCGAATTACTTGAGTTATCACGTTTAGAATCGGGCAATGTACAAATTCAAAAAGAATCGGTTGATGTGGATGAATTATTAAGTAGCGTGCTAGAAGATGCGCAATACGAGGCAGATGCAAAGCAGATTGAGGTTAAGCTTGATGCACAATCGGGTCAAGTTATACAAGGTCAGCCAGATTTACTACATCGCGCTTTAGAAAACATAATTAGAAACGCGATTAAATATAGTCCAGAAAATAGCCAAGTAGTGATTACAACCACTGTCATTAAAATGGAAGCTAAAAACATGACTGATGCTATACAGATTAGCGTATCAGACCAAGGTCTTGGCGTCCCAGATGGAGAATTAAGTAAAATCTTTGAGCCATTTTTCCGCGGTAGCAATACTGCAAATAAAGATGGTCACGGCGTAGGCTTAGCTATTGCTAAGCAGTTATTAGAAGCGCATGGTGGAAAAGTAATAGCCAATAACTTAGTGAGTAGTGGATTGGTTGTTATTGTAATATTGCCATTAAGTGCTTGAAGTAAAAAAATTTAACTAGTTATCTTTTAAATATAGTTAGCTAATAGGTGCGAGTAACAGCAAATTCAGTTAATTTTAATAGTGCCTGTTTGTAAGTAGAATCTGTAAAATGTGCGATAGATTTAGCTGCTAAATCAGCCTCATTCTTAGCTACCTTTTTCACATGGATTAAAGCACCAGTTTCAGTCACAGCTTTAAGTACATCTGGTAAGGCACTTGTTACTTTTCCACTTTTTTGTTCTATTACTTCGCGAATAATCTGGCTTTGCTGTGCGTTACCATGCTGCATGGCATAAAGTAGCGGTAGTGTAGGTTTACCTTCGGCTAAATCATCGCCCAAGTTTTTCCCTATTATTTCCGCATCCCCAGTTAAATCTAATACATCGTCAATTAGTTGAAATGCAGTGCCTAAACGCATGCCGTATTCAGCTAATGCAGTTTCATCAGCTTGGCTAGCCTTGTTTATAATGGCGCCTAAGCGGGTGGCAGCTTCGAATAGTTTAGCGGTTTTGTAGTGAATGACTTTTAGATAATCTGCATCTGTAATATCTGCATTATGAATATTCAGCAACTGTAAAACTTCACCTTCGGCAATGACATTGGTCGTTTCTGCCAGTACCGCCATCACCCGCATATTTTTTATGGCCACCATCATTTGAAACGCGCGTGAATAAACAAAATCACCTACCAAAACACTTGCGGCATTACCAAACATGGCGTTAGCAGTATGCTGACCGCGACGTTTAGCGGATTCATCCACGACATCATCATGCAATAACGTGGCTGTGTGAATAAACTCTACCACGGCTGCCAGTTGATGGTGATGTGGGTCAATTTTGCCAAATAAACCAGCTGATAGCAGCACCAATGCAGGGCGCAAGCGCTTGCCACCACTGTTGACGATGTAATCGGCAATATTATTAACAAGGCTAACTTCGGAGTGAAGTGATTGGCGGATAACCATATCAACGGCGGCCATATCGTCATGAATGCAAGATTGAATAACGCTTAAAGTCACAAAATAAACCAAAAAATAATTCTCATAATTCTAACATAGCTAGCCTGCATATACAGTGCGTGATTACTTATGGCGTGGTTGGCTTAGCGAGCCTATACCGCATTGTGATAAAATCACGACCTTATTAAATCTTAGTCCTCATTCATGCAATTTACTCTTCATAATCAAGATGGTTTAGCGAGGCGCGGCACGGTTCACTTAGCACATGGTGATGTACAAACGCCAGCATTTATGCCTGTTGGCACTTATGGCACGGTTAAAGCGATGTCGCCATTAGAGCTTAAAGAAATAGACGCGCACATTGTGTTGGGCAATACGTTTCACTTATGGTTGCGTCCTGGATTAGATGTGATTGAGGCGCATGGCGGCTTGCATCAATTTATGGGTTGGAATGGTCCAATTTTGACTGATTCTGGTGGTTTTCAGGTATGGAGTTTGGGCAAGCTGCGCAAAATTAGTGAAGAAGGCGTTAAGTTTCGTTCACCAATCAATGGCGATAGTTGCTTTTTAACGCCAGAAGAATCTATGCGCATTCAAAAGGTACTTAACTCTGACATTGTGATGATTTTTGACGAGTGTACGCCTTACCCAGCGACGACCAAAGAGGCGAGTGACTCTATGCAATTGTCGCTGCGTTGGGCCGCACGCAGTAAAGCTGCCCATCAAGGTAACCCAAACGCTTTATTCGGTATTATTCAAGGCGGCATGTATGAAGACCTG
>JAYVFU010000064.1:0-4967 GCA_043772865.1 Methylophilaceae bacterium | reverse complement strand
AGTTTAAAGAAGCAGATGCGCAATTTGATGCCTGTTTACAAGGCCCATTTGCCAATGATCTTGAGTTAAATTTTTTAGCGGCAAAAGCTAAACTACATAACAATTTAGCCGCGCAAGCGATTACTTTATTAATCAAAGTAAGAACAATACAAAGTGACTTTCGTGCGGAACAAGTAAGTTTACTATTAGCTAAATCCTATGCTGCAACTAACAATGAGCGATTGGCACGCGAAGAATATATCAATGCGCTCAATACTTTTGGCAGCACAGATTGTAAAGCAGAGTACGCGCTATGGGCAGCCTCTATTGGCGATATAGTCACCGCTAAAAACTTGCGCGCAGACTTAGAAAAAACTTGGCAACATTGGAATAATCACACTAAAGCACTTTACAAACCACTATTCAACGAAATTGACGCAACCCTAGCTGCAAATGAAAAATAGTAGAACAAAAACCAATTAAAAAAGACTCAGTTTAAGCTTCTGGCGGGGCAGTGTCTTTAAATGAAGGGCGCTTTTGCATACTGGCAAAATGTTGAACTAAGTTGGGGTAGGCTTCTTGCCAATTGAAATCTTTAAATCGTAAATTTAAATAACCTAATAAACAGCCAAGTGCAATATCAGCCAAGCTAAATGTTTCTTCAACACACCATTTCTTTTTGGTTAAATCTAGATTAAGCGTTTCTAAACCTCGTGTTACTTTGGCCATTTGCTTGGCTATCAACGCAGTATCTTGCATGGCTTCTGGCTTACGGCGCTCTACTATCACAGCCACTGCCGCATCACAAACGCCGTCTGCTAAAGCTTCCCAGCGGCGCACCCAAATTTTGGCGCCTTGATTTTGCGGAATTAAGTGTGCCAAAGGTGTGCGATTATCTAAGTACTCAACAATCACGCGTGAATCATACAAACTGTCACCATCATCTAATACTAAAACTGGCACTTTACCGAGTGGATTAAAATTCTTCACCACACAATTAGAGTCGCTTAAATCAACGGCCTCAACCTCAATGTCCACATGTTTTTCGGCGGCCACCACACGTACTTTACGTGCATAAGGGCTGTTAACGGTATAGTAAAGCTTCATCTGTTTTACATCATTTCATTAAGGAATAAGTGCATTATAATAGAAAAATGACAAGCACCCCATTTCACTCAACACTATTCAGCTTAGCTTATCCAGCCCACTCTGAAGCTTTTAATACTTTAGTTTTTGATGATATCAAGCTTGCGCTACATGAAGATGTGGGCGCAAATATTGCAGAGGATGATTTAACCGCACAGCTAATTCCCGCTCAACAAACCACTATGGCTCGTGTTATTACGCGTGAACATGCCGTTATTTGTGGAATTCCTTGGGCGACAGCCGCATTTTTACAGTGCGATAACCAATTACATATCACGTGGCTTGTTGGTGAAGGTGATGTTGTTCAACCGAATCAATTACTTTGTGAAATTACAGGCAATGCGCGTGCATTACTAACCGCAGAACGTTGTGCTTTAAATTTCCTGCAACTGTTATCTGCTGTAGCCACGCAAACACGACAATATGTCGATGTGATTAAACATACGCAAGCGCAAATTTTAGATACGCGTAAAACCATACCCGGCTTACGGTTAGCCCAAAAGTACGCAGTGGCTATAGGGGGTGGGCAAAATCAGCGCTTAGCATTGTACGATGGCATTTTAATCAAAGAAAACCATATTGTTGCAGCAGGTAGTATTAAAGCAGCCATGCAAGCAGCGATTAAATTAGCTCACTACCATAGCATTAAAAAAGACAGTAGTAAAAAAATTAGCGTTCAAATAGAAGTTGAAACTTTAGTCCAGCTAAATGAAGCTTTAATTGCAGGTGCCAAAAGCGTATTGTTAGATAACTTTGATTTAATTTTATTGGGTGAAGCAGTTAAGTTAAATCAAACGTTTGCATTACAAAATAATGAAGTTGCCGCATTATTAGAAGCTTCTGGCGGGGTAGATTTAAATACCGTTAAAGCGATAGCCGAAACTGGCGTAGACCGCATTTCGGTTGGTAGCTTAACTAAAAATATACGCGCGATTGATTTATCAATGCGCATTACTAGTAGTGCTTAAACAGTCTTATTAAGCACCTCTAATGAGTAAATTACTGCAAGGAAATATCCATGGTAAAAGCTGCGGCAGCAACACTCTTACAAATCACTGGTAAGTTAAGCTTGGGCGATGTACTGCGTTTGCTTGTTAACGACGGCATGATTGACAAAATCGCTGCCGAAAAACTGTACAAAGATCGCAAACTAGACAGCACGAGCTTGCATCCATTAGTGGTAGTAGGTGAACAAAAGTGGAAAGATTTACATTCCCCACACAAAGCAATAACAATTGAAGTGCTATCTCACTGGCTGGCTAAGCATGCCGGCATTGATTATTATCATATTGATCCACTAAAATTAGATTTTAGCTCCGCCGCACAAATCATCTCAAAAGCGTACGCCGAGCGCCTTAAAATAATGCCAGTATCGGTACTGAATAAAGAAGCCACTGTTGCCACCGCAGAGCCTTTTCATATAGACTGGATACCTGATTTAGAGCGCATTTTAAGCATGAAAATTAAGCTGGTGATGGCAAATCCAGTTGAAATCACACGTTATTTACCTGAAATTTACAACCTAGCTAATTCAATGAGTGCTGCCAATATGGCCAAGGCGGGGCAGATTGTTGGCGTACAAAACTTCGAACAACTAGTTGAGCTTGGCAAAGATAAGAATCTCGATGCCAATGAGCAGCATGTCGTTAATATTGTAGATTGGTTATTTAAGTACGCGTTTGAACAACGCGCTAGTGATGTTCATCTAGAACCGCGGCGTAATATAGGCATCATGCGCTTTAGAATTGATGGCGTGCTGCACCAAGTGTATCAATTACCAAGCAACATTATGAACGCGATTACCAGCCGCATTAAGTTGCTGGGGCGTATGGATATGATAGAAAAACGTAGGCCACAAGATGGTCGCATAAAAACGATTTCGACTGATGGCTTAGAAATTGAATTACGTTTATCCACCATGCCTACTGCATTTGGTGAAAAATTAGTCATGCGGATTTTTACGCCAGATGTGATAGTGAAAGACTTTATTCAGCTGGGATTTTCAGTCAAGCAAGCTGCGCTGTGGGATCACTGGACTAAACATCCAAACGGTATTATTTTAGTCACTGGCCCCACAGGCTCTGGTAAAACTACGACGCTGTACTCCACATTAAAGCAAGTCGCCACGCCTGAAGTGAATGTGTGCACCGTAGAAGACCCCATTGAAATGGTAGAACCCGCATTTAACCAAATGCAGGTGCAATCTAATATTGGGCTTAATTTTGCAGACGGTATTCGCACACTCATGCGGCAAGACCCAGACATTATCATGGTGGGCGAAATTCGCGATATTGAAACGGCTGATATGGCCATACAGGCAGCACTTACGGGGCATTTAGTTTTTTCTACGCTACATACTAACGATGCGCCATCTGCAGTAACGCGGTTACTAGATTTAGGAGTGCCATCCTACTTAATACACTCCACTGTGCTTGGCATTATGGCGCAACGTTTAGTGCGCACCTTATGCCCTGCCTGCAAACAACCTGAGGAAGTGGCGCAAGATCAATGGGATGCGGTAACGCTGCCTTTTAAAATAGCGAAGCCAACATACATTATGAAAGCTGTGGGCTGCTTAGAGTGCCGTAACACTGGTTACAGAGGTCGGAGTGGTATTTATGAAATGCTCACTATGACGCCATTATTGAGAAAATTGATTACTTCAGACACTGATTTAGCCAAACTAAAAGCGCAAGCGCTTAACGATGGCATGCAACCGCTGATGTTAAATGGCTTAGAGAAAGTGATTGCAGGATTAACCACCATTGAAGAGCTGATTAAGGTAGCGCCGCCTTTAGATGAGTAATGATACGCATAAACTTGAACTTATTTAATCATACGTTTTACTAGGTTATTCTTTTGTAATATAGACATCACCACTACTGCAATTAAATGCAATATCACCAAGCCCTGAAGCAAATTAGAAAAAAGTTGATGGCAATCTACTGGCCATGCTTCACCCCAAAAAGTATAGGTACGACTCAACCAGCCTGAAAAAGCTAATAATACGATGAGCAGCCACATCAAATATACTGCGCATTGACCAAGCGGATTATGCCCAGCATGCGGCTTGATTTTTCTTGAAAAAATCTCTATTAAATGCTGTTGAATACTTAAAAAGCTCGGGATATAAAGTTGAGATGAGCTAACTTTGCTCACAGATAATCCGTAAATAACGCGGAAAAACACCAAGCCTAAACAGGCATACCCAAGCACGTGATGCCACAACCCTGTGTCATTAAAAAAATTAGTGATTACTAAAGCTGCAATTAGCCAATGCGTGATGCGCACAAACAATGTCCAGCCCATATTTAACTCATCAATTTTATTCTGCGGCATTGCAATAATAATTCCACTACACACTAAGCTCTAAGCACTCAACTTAATCTTTAATGCCTTCCGCCTTCACAATGGCGAGTGTTTTAGTATCAAAGTAAATTTCTACCTTATTGCCTTCTTTATTAAAACCATACATTTCATAACAATTGCCATCTACTTTAAACGTTTTAATTTTATAGCCTTCTTCAGTTAAGGCCTGCTTTAAGGTATCCTCTGCGGCCCATTCTGCCTTGGGATGCACGGCACAATCTGCCGAAGCAATTGCTTGTAATGGTAATAAACTCAATATTGCTAATAATAAACGCATGGAATTTCCTTTGATTTTTTGGTAATAATTGGGTGAGGCTGTTGCTACATAGCTATGGTTGCAAGGTTTAAGTATCCGCCCACATACGAATTAAGTTGTGATAATTGCCAGTTAGCCGAATCACCGCTGCGTTGTCACCAATTTGCTGGCGCAAAGTCACAATCGCGGCATCCATATCAAATAGCAGCGTACGCTG
>JAYVFU010000063.1:0-5021 GCA_043772865.1 Methylophilaceae bacterium | reverse complement strand
AAAGCATTAAAAAAATTGGGGGTAATTTAAAAGCGTTAATTGACTCGGTTAATTGGGTAAGCAATGAGCATGAAAAAGGCAGTATTGATATAACTCTGCGTGATGACATGTTTAAAGGTGACTTTAGCACGCTAGCCAAGTCTGTTAATAAAATGATGGCTGGCTTATTAGAACTCAATGAAAAATCTATGGCTGTAGTAAAAGCCTTTGGTGAAGGTAATTTTGATGCGCCACTCGAAAAATTCCCAGGTAAAAAATCCTATATCAACGAGATGGTTGAACAAGTACGTCGCAACCTGAAAGCACTAAATGATGATGCTCAACTACTCTCAAATGCAGCACGTGAAGGTAGGGTTTCTATCCGTGCCGATTCTAGTAAGCATTCAGGTGATTATCGCAAAATTGTTGATGGCATGAATGAAACGCTAGACATGATTGTTAGCCCTATTAGTACTGTCAAAACTGCTGCTGAGGCAATTAATACGGCCGCTAAAGAAATCGCTCAGGGAAATTCAGACTTAAGTCGTCGCACAGAGGAACAGGCAGCTAGCCTAGAAAAAACTGCTGCGAGTATGGATGAGCTTTCTAATACCGTTAAACAAAATGCTGATAACGCAAGACATGCTAACCAGTTAGCGATTACGGCCTCTGATGTGGCAACAAAAGGTGGTCAAGTAGTGGGTGATGTGGTGAATACAATGGGGGCAATTAATGAAAGTGCCCGCAAGATTGAAGATATTATTTCTGTCATTGATGGCATTGCTTTTCAAACCAATATTCTTGCTCTTAATGCAGCAGTAGAAGCCGCCCGCGCTGGTGAACAAGGTCGAGGTTTTGCAGTGGTCGCAGCTGAAGTGCGAAATCTTGCACAACGCTCAGCAAATGCTGCAAAAGAAATTAAAGAACTCATTACAGACTCCGTTAGTAAAACTACAGAGGGAACACAACAAGTTGAGGCTGCAGGCAAAACAATGAAGGAAATTGTTAACTCTGTTAAACAAGTAACTAACATTATTAGTGAAATAGCAACATCGTCAGTTGAACAAAGTACAGGCATTGCACATATTAACGATGCCATTATGAAAATGGATGATGTTACTCAGCAAAACACAGCATTAGTAGAACAAGCAGCCGCAGCCGCAGAATCGCTGATGGAACAAGCGGAAGAATTAATGAGTTCGGTGAGTGTATTTACCATTGAAGGGCAATTAAATAGCGGTAGCAAATTATTTGCTAATAGAAACAAATCTTTAAACGTTGTCGCAACACCTGATTTAGTTAGAACAGGCACATGAAGTCAAGTAAGTAGTTTTTTAAACAGTGCAGTTTAGGTACGGCAAGTAAATAAACTAAAAGTAAATCAAAAATCTTGGAGCAAGGTCATGACAGTTGGTAAAAGAATGGGATGGTTGGTAGCAATGGCGTTAATAGGCATGCTGAGCATTGCAATATTAGGCCATATTCAAATGTCTAAGGTGAACGATAGTGCTGACTTTATCAGCGCTAACAGCCTGCCATCGATTAACTCACTTAGCAATGCGAGGCATTCTTTTAGCCAAATGCGTATACAGCTAGCGCGCTTGGTGTTTAATAAAAATCCTAATAAAACGGAAGAAATTAACCAGAATATTGCTAAAGTAAAAAGTGATTTAAATACTTCCCTCGCTCAATTTGAGGCGGTTAATACAGATGACAAAAACAAAAGTCTATTAAAGGCAGATCGCGAAGCTTTATCTCCCTACTACCCTGTTATGGATGAAGTGATTGATCAAATTCGTCTTAGTAAATTTGATAAAGCAGCTGAAATCTACTTAACACTTGCGCCCATCGCAGCTAAAGCTAACGAGACAATTACACAGCATATTGATTACGACATTAGTTTAGCGACATCACGTACTGAAGAAACAAAAAATATCTACTCTCAAGCTACAACCATATCACTTTTGCTCACTTTGATTAGTGTGGCAATTGTGGCAGGAATGGCAACATTAATCGTAAGAGCACTAACTCGCCAATTAGGCGGCGACCCTACTGCTGCAGGTGATATTGCCAAAAAAATCGCGCAAGGAGATTTAACGACGTCTATTAACATCAAAGCTGATGATACCTCTAGCTTAATGGCATCAATGAAAATGATGCAGGACACCCTCAAAACTGTGATCACTGAACAAAGCGAAATGACAATTCAAAATAAAGCGGGCAACACCGATGCCTGCATGGATAGTAATAAATTTAAAGGCAGCTACCGTGAAATGGCAGAAAACACCAACTTTATGGCGTCTAATCAAGCTGAAGTCATGAGAAAAGTAACGCAATGTATTGCCGACTTTTCTAAAGGTGACTTTGATACACCACTTGAGCAATTTGCGGGTAAACGCAAATTTATTAACGAGGGTATCGAGCTACTTCGCAGCAATATCAAAAGCTTTATTGCTGATATGGAACACATGTCTAAAGAACATGATGCTGGTGAAATTGATGTATTGATTGATACAACTCAATACAAAGGCGCTTATGCTGAAATGGCAGTGGGTGTTAACAACATGGTGAGTGATCATGTTTCAGAAAAAGATCAAATGATTCAGCTCATGAAAGCGTTGGGTGATGGCGAATTTGATGTAAAAATTAAAGAATATCCAGGTAAAAAAGCTGAAATCAATAAGAATTTAGATCGTTTAAAAGGCAAGTTAAAAGGCATTGTAGATTCAGTGAAATGGGTGACTGATGAGCATGCTAAAGGCAATATTGATATGAACTTGCATGCACATTTGTTTAAAGGTGGCTTCAATGACCTCGCATTAGCAGTTAATAACATTGTTGCAGGTCAAATAGAGTTAACTGAAAAAGCAATGTCCTGTGTAAAAGCATTTGGTGAAGGTGATTTTAATGCCACAATTGAACAGTTTCCTGGTAAAAAAGCGTTTATTAATTCAACTATTGAACAAGTACGCGCCAACTTAAAAGCATTAAATGCAGATGCCCAAATTTTAGCCAATGCAGCACGTGAAGGCAAAGTGTCTGTACGTGCTGATTCCAGCGCACATCTAGGCGATTACCGCAAAATTGTAGATGGTATGAATGAGACGCTAGATATGATTGTTGGTCCAATTACCATTGTTAAATCATCTGCAGAAACCATTAATACAGCCGCTAAAGAAATTGCCCAAGGTAATGCTGATTTAAGCCGCCGTACTGAGGAACAAGCCGCGTCGTTAGAGAAAACAGCAGCTAGCATGGAAGAGCTATCTTCAACTGTAAAACAAAATGCTGACAACGCAAAACAAGCTAACCAGCTAGCAACAGCAGCATCTGGTGTTGCGGTTAAAGGCGGTCAAGCTGTCGCTAAAGTAGTGGCTACCATGAGCAACATCAACTCTAGCGCTAAAAAAATCGAAGACATTATTTCCGTCATTGACGGCATCGCCTTTCAAACCAATATTCTTGCACTTAATGCCGCAGTAGAGGCCGCACGTGCTGGTGAACAAGGTCGTGGTTTTGCTGTGGTGGCAGGTGAAGTACGTAGCCTTGCACAACGCTCTGCTGCCGCTGCAAAAGAAATTAAAGAATTGATTAATGATTCAGTGAGTAAAACTGCTGAAGGCACACAACAAGTGGAGTCTGCAGGTAGAACCATGCAAGAGATTGTAAGCTCAGTTAAACGAGTATCTGACATTATTGGTGAAATTGCAGCTGCATCACAAGAACAAAGCCATGGTATTGAACAAGTGAACGATGCCGTGATGAAAATGGATGATATGACACAGCAAAACACCGCTTTGGTTGAAGAAGCAGCAGCGGCAGCTGAGTCTATGATGGAGCAAGCGAATGAGCTGATGAATGCAGTGAGTGTATTTAGCCTTGATGATAACGAGCCAGCTTATAAAACGCCTTATTTGAAAGTAAGCAATGGCTAAGCATTAAAGGCTTGGTTGAAATTTAAGGATTAGTTAAATTTTGAATATTAGTTTGAAATAGAACAGCAATCTTGCTGATTTTGTGTAACAAGTAGTGTGGTTTGGTAAGTAAATTTTTAATCATTTTATACATATTGGGAGAACTAAAATGGCTGTAATTGACCGTGTTTTAATTGGTGAAGGCTTAGTAGTTGAAGATCGTCCAGACGGCAGTGGACTTGATTTATTAAACGTAGCGCATATTGATCTAGTAATGGGCCCACGTGGCAGTGCCGCTGAAGATGCTTTTTGCCGCACATTAACTGACCAAAAAGAAGGTGTAAATGGCTTATTAGCGATTATTGCACCAAATATGATGGTAAAACCTAACACCGTTATGTTTAACAAAGTAACGATTAGAAATGGCCGACAAGCCGTACAAATGTTTGGTCCAGCACAGCGCGGTGTAGCAATGGCAGTAATGGATTGTGTGGCAGATGGCACTATTCCTGTAGAAGAAGCTGATGATATTTTTATCTGTGTAGGTGTGTTTATTGATCACCGTGCAGATATGGATGAACGTATTCAAGATTGGAACTATGAAGCCACAAAAATGGCGATCAAAAGCGCAGTAAGACGTGAGCCAAAAGCAGCTGAGTTGCTTAAAATTTACAAAGATTCAGCACATCCATTTGCTGCAACCAGCAAAGAGGAACGTAACAGAAGAAAAGCTGATGTTGCCATTAATGAAATGAAAATGCGTAACCCATTAATTGCAAAAGAAGCACCAAAAGATGGATCAGAAAAAGCGATTGAAGAAATGAGAGAGCGTAAAGCATTGGTATAACGTTTGGGTGACACCCGTGGGTATAAACTTAAATTAAAAAACCAAGCTAACAAGCCAAGCAAAAGAGTGAAGTTCAGAAACGTAGTTTTGATTTAATCAAAAGTAAATAGTTTGATTAAATCAAAACTACTGATCTTTAAATCAGTTTGTCTTAATTTAGTGTGTCTTTGATTCAACAGTTTTTATATTGAATCCATTTAGTAAATACTTAAACTTTGTTGTAAAAAAGCAAAGCATTAGCAACAATTTCTGTCCGAGAATTTACAATGCTAAAAGAAAAA
>JAYVFU010000062.1:0-5050 GCA_043772865.1 Methylophilaceae bacterium | reverse complement strand
ATGCATGGATACCTGCAAGATGCCCAGATTTTATTAAAGTCATCTCAATTTTCATTTAGAATTCACCACACCAAGCATTAGCCAATCAAACCAAGCCTTACCATCTGCATTATCTACAACAATGGTGAGATTATCTACACTGGTAAGATCAAGCTCTTTGGTTAGCCTTGTATCGCGATTAACAATAAATCGGCCTTGCGATTTGCCATCAAACCAGAAATCTATTCCTGTAGTTCCTGCTTCTTGAATTTTTATTGCGTCAGCTGGTAATGCTGCAATAAATGGCCTAATAATGAGTTTTTTATAAGTATGAGATAATTTGAAAGAAATCTTGCTAGATGTTGTCTCTCCAGGATGTATTAGTATACCTTCATCACGCATTTCTACAACACCGACTTTATCTCCTAAATCTTTATTAATAATAAGTTTAAACAGTGCGTTTGTCTTTTCTAAATTAACCTCACTTACAACAAATTTAGGATCAGAAGCTTCTAATGCAGGGGCACCTGGTGGTTGAATGGTGTCGAACTTATCACTGCAACCTGAAAGAAATTCAAGTAATGCAAACATTGGTATTATTAGTAACAGCTTAAGTAATTGTATTTTATTATTTTTATAAATCATTTGATAATCCAATTTTTCATTTTTAATAAACCGTCGTAAAGACTAACTTTAGGAGTCCATCCCAATTCGTGGTAAGCACGTGTTATATCAAGCATATTTATGGGTACATCAAACGCGCGGGCAGGTAAAAACTCTAAATCAACTTTTATATTAATAACTGATTCAATTTCCGCCACAAGTTCGATTAATGTTGTGGGTGAGCCTGATCCAATATTAAAAATGCGCTGTTTACCAGAATAATTCATTACCGTTAGCAAACTTGCTATCAAATCCCCAACATAAATGTAATCTCTTGCAACAGTGCCATCACCCCATATCGTTATTTTTTGTTTGTGCAGTGCATTACCCAAAAATACTGCTACTGCACCTTGTGCAGCTGTTAATCTTTGTCTCTCTCCATAAGGATTTGATACTCGCAGTACAGCATAATCTATCCCATAGAGCGACCTATACAACTCTAAATATTTCTCTATAGCTAATTTACCTATTCCGTATGAACAGAGAGGGTCAGTTGGGTGAGCTTCATCTATAGGCAAATATTTTGGAGTACCATAAACCGTTCCGCCAGATGATAAAAATACAATTTTTTTTAAACCAGCTTTACGTGAAATATCTAACATGTTAATAGTGTTTAACACATTACTTTGTAAATCATAAATTGGGGTATCGTTTGAAGTTTTTGGAAGTGTAGTAGAAATCAAATGGAAGCAAATATCACAACCATCTAATGCAGCGGCGAGCTTTTCACTATCGGAAAAGTCACCATCAATCATTTCAATTTGATTCAGAAGATTTAAAGGGATTAAATTTTCAGCAGCATCCCTATCAAATACGCGTACTGATAAGTTTTGCGCGAGAAGCATTTCCACCAAATGGGATCCAATAAATCCCTTCCCGCCTAAAATGAGACAAGATTTATACATTGGCGCTCAAGTCATTCCAAAAAAGTACTAATTCACTAATTTTTAGTTGAAAATATATTTTCATAGCAAAAAAATCATTTTTTACGAAAAAACATGATGGGATGTGACTGATAAGCTGGATCATACATAAATTTTTCCAACTCGAAAAATGGCGCATAAGCACGGCGCGCATAAGCTTCTGGTATAAATGTTTCACCATAAAAAGTTGTGTTCAAAGCCCCTCCTCCCCCAACGCCTTTAACATTAGAGTGAATAAATGCTCCGCTATCATATTTAGCTCTTGCAGCATCAAAATCATTAAATAGCATCCCCAAAGCATCTAAGTAGCCTGTAGGTTTGTTTTTACCAAATAAATTTCCTGACAACTTTTGCAACTTTGTTTGCTTTTTCTTTTGGCTTTCACAGAAATCGAAAAATGGTCTGCCGCGTGTAGTGATTGCAACGATTCCGCCAGGGGACAGTATTCGACTAAATTCCTTCATCCAAGACATACAAGCCTCTTCTGACAAATGCGAAAATACGCTATAACCAACGATAAAATCATAATGATTCTCTAGTAAGTTAGTTGGAGGGTGTGGCTGACAAGTGAAAAAATTTTCACTCTGAAATGTTGCTTTACAAATAGCAGTAAATTCAGGTGTTACATCTACTCCATGAATATTATCAAGTGGAATATCTCTAAGAAAGAAGCGTGCTATCCTGCCCCAGCCAATACCGAAGTCTAAAATTTTGGCACTTTCAGTAATTGGCCTACCAAGTTTTTCAAAAGTATTAATGCAATCTTTGTAAAATACAAATGCCTCTTTAAGAGTAGCCACTCCACTTTGTCCCGTAGTATTGGCTTGAATCGTGTCAGAAGGAAATGCTGGGAGCGTTTTGCTGTTATAACTAACGGGTGGAGTAAGATAACTTTTCCCTACCAATTCAAACCATTCATCTAAGTCAATTTTTTCTTTTTGCATTTTTATCCCCTGTTAAATAACTTTTTAAATTAAATAAAACCAAACTATTGAGTCAAAATAAACCGATACTTTTGTACTTTCTGCTCAACATCATCACTAAGCATGTATAGGCTTTTAACGATTTCTTGTACTGTAACAATTTCTAGCAAAATAGATTCACGGTCGCTATTTCCAACAACACTGCCGTCATGTCGCCTGTGCAGATTGGCTATTCGCGGTGAAAATGCTATTTTTCCATATCCCAATGTGTACAAATACACAACCCAATCACCTGCTTTTTTATACTGCATAACTTCTTCAAAGTGCTCTTTGAATACCTTGCTAATCACCTCATGCTTGAAAACAACCGCACTTACATTTGGTATTGTATTTAATATTGCTAAAGATGTACTGCATTCTTCAACCCCACTTTTAATGTAAGCACCTTCCCATTTATTATCACAAGCAGCACTTAAATAATTTTTGTAATTTTTAGACTGAGTTATCCCATCAGCGTTTATTTGTTGCGATTCACAATAACTCAGCACGGCATCGCCAGATATTAATGGTGGCAATACTGTTTCAAGAAAGTCAGGTTCGCTCAAATCGTCGGCCTCGGCAATCCATAAATAATCTCCATTAGCAAGTGATATGCCTTTATTCCACTGGGAAAATACGCTGCCCGAGTTGGTTTGGTTAATAACAACTCTTGCTTCTGTTTGAGTTGTAGCAAGCCATTCAGATATCTTATTGACACTTGAATCTTTTGAAGCGTCATCCAAAATGACTAGCTCATATATGGGTGTGGTTTGATTGCTTATAGTGGCCAGCCGTTTTTCAATATACTGGGCATAATTATAGTTAGGTACCACGACGGAGACTTTTGGCAAATTAATGCCCAGCAATGCACACAACTCAAATAAATAAGGGCGAAAGGCTAGGTGATTATCTATATGATTTTGTGCTGCCATTCCCAAACTTGAAGATAATTCTGCATTATCTAATAATTGACAAATTGCATTCGAAAATTGATTAACATCTTGCAATGGCACAACTAACCCACCAACCTCTTGCACAAGATGTGCAGCACCGCCTGTATCGGCAAATGCTACGACAGGAACACCTGCATCGAACGACTCTAATACCACATTAGGAAATGGGTCTTCTCGAGAGGTGAGCGCATAAACATCAGATGCCGCATGAAACAATGCAGTCTCGGGGTTGTAGCCTACAAAATGAATGCGGCTTTTGTATGCGCTCTTTAGCAGCTTGTCTTCAATTTCAATTTGCATTGCTTGCTCCCAATGCCCTACCCATACAAAATCAACATCGGTTCTTTTTGCTAAAATATCGAAAGCACATTCAACAAATAAATCAACCCCTTTTCTATGATCAGCATAGCCAACCGTTAATACAATCTTACAATTTTCATTAATACCTAGTTGTTTACGCAACTTATTCTTAGCTGTATTTTTATCAAATCGCCATTTATTTCTGCGATATAAGCCTTGTGGACGAATAATCTGCTTATCAGAATTAACAGTAGCGAATAGTGAAAAGTCATTAGCCACAATTTGTGCTGGAAATACTACTGCTTTAGCATATTCAGCAATTTGTTTTGTGTGATTCTGCAAACCATTACTTATAATTACACCAGATAATTCATGTACAAGACAAATACTTTCAATACCTGCTTTGTGAAAAATTGGAATTACGCTACCTGAGACGGTTGTATTAGCTATAGCACGATTAAAACCCCTTTTAAAAAGTGAACTAGCTAACTTAGTAACGGCTTGACTATCAGAAGCTAATTCACTTAAATCGTGAATTGGTGCTAATGCTGCAAAATCTTGTGTTAATTTGCCTTTTCCTAAAAGAACCACCTCAACTTCTAATTTCAGATCAAGCTTAAGCGCGCGCACCATGCCTAATGCCAAAAATTGCGCGCCATGCGGGTGCGCATCATGTGACACTACAATAATTTTATTATTTGATGTACTCGAGCATTGGCTAACTAAAGCTTTACGCGTCGCATCTAAATAGGCATAACCGTAATGCTGGTCTGGCTCTAAATGAGCGCCTTCTGCCCATTCGTTCCATGCGTTTACAAAAATTAATCTTTCGTATAGACTCTCAATACGAGTGCAAGTTTCTACAACCGCATTGGTTAACCACTCTTGATATTTTTGAGGCGTGCTATTTAAAAAAACCGTGCCTCCAACTTTCCTTCGTGCAGTGTTATCCCAAGCAGGGCAAACGCTTCTAAATAATTTATAAGCAGGTTTTGAGTAGTTGCGAGAGCGCTCTACAAAAACGTCCCAATCATAAACAGTGCCGCTAAAATTTGTACTTAAAGGCTTAACTGTGTCAGTAATATTAGGTGGAGATGAGTTGTTTGGTGGAAACTCAATAGCCGCGTCATAACCATATTTTTTAGGGTCAACAGTTTCAAATGATTGTGTGTACGCAAGGTAAATTTCACCAATACCATTATTCAAGCACCAATCTCTCCAGCGCTTGGCTGTTTCTATAGCAGATGGAAGTAAGCTAGGTCTGTAAACT
>JAYVFU010000061.1:0-15823 GCA_043772865.1 Methylophilaceae bacterium | reverse complement strand
CGTTAGGTGGCGCAGCGTATAACAACGAATTTGGTCGTCCTAACATCGCTGGTTACTTCCGTACCTTAGAAATTGAAGCTGCTGGTGAAGTGCGTGGTTACCACAAGCCGATTATGCTAGCTGGCGGTGTAGGTAATATTTCAGCACAACATGCCAATAAAAATCCTATTCCAGCGGGTTCAGCTTTAATTCAGCTGGGTGGTCCAGCCATGTTAATCGGCTTGGGTGGCGGTGCTGCTTCCAGTATGGATACAGGCAGTAATGCCGAAAATCTCGATTTTGATTCTGTACAACGTGGCAACCCAGAACTAGAACGTCGCGCGCAAGAAGTGATTGACCGTTGCTGGCAAATGGGTGAAAACAACCCGATTCTTAGTATTCATGATGTAGGCGCAGGTGGTATCTCCAATGCCTTTCCAGAACTGGTGAACGATGCTGGCGTAGGCGCGTTGTTTCAGTTGCGTGATGTGCATAACGAAGAACCCGGCATGTCTCCGCGCGAGTTGTGGAGTAACGAAGCACAAGAACGCTATGTATTAGCTGTTGCGCAGGCAAGCTTAGTGTTATTTAGTGAAATTTGCGCACGTGAACGCTGCCCTTTTGCTGTGGTAGGTACTGCCACTGAAACGCGTCATTTAACGGTGGCAGATCGTCATTTTGATAATAAACCTGTTGATATGGAGTTATCTGTATTACTTGGTAAGCCGCCAAAAATGACGCGTGATGTGGTAAATTTTGAGCGCGAATTAACTGCATTTGATACTGCCAAAATTGATTTAAAAGAGGCGGCGGCGCGTGTGTTGCGCTTACCTGGTGTGGCAGATAAAACTTTTCTAATAACGATTGGCGACCGCTCTGTGACTGGCTTAATCGCCCGCGATCAAATGGTTGGTCCATGGCAAGTGCCAGTGGCCGATGTGGCAGTCACATTGGCTGGTTTTGAAACTTATTCGGGTGAAGCTTTTGCGATTGGTGAAAAAGCCCCGCTCGCTTTAATAAACGCACCGGCTTCTGGCCGCATGGCGATTGGTGAAGCACTGACTAACATTGCTGCAAGCCTGATTAACGACATCAGCGATTTGAAATTATCCGCCAACTGGATGGCACCAGCGGGGCACGCGGGGGAAGATGCTGCGTTGTATGCAACGGTTGAAGCAGTGGGCATGGCGCTTTGCCCTGAATTGGGCATCAGCATTCCCGTAGGTAAAGATTCCATGAGCATGAAAACGGTATGGACGGATGAAAATAACGTCAATAAAGCAGTGACATCGCCCATCTCGTTAGTGGTAACTGCATTTGCCACCACATCAGATGCACGTAAAACACTCACCCCACAATTGCGTACTGACAAAGGCGATACCAAGCTTATATTAATCGATTTAGGTGCTGGTCAAAATCGTATGGGTGGTTCAGCTTTGGCACAAGTGTATAGTCAAACAGACAACGTTGCACCCGATGTTGACGATGCTAATTTACTAAAAGCATTTTTTGCAGAAGTGCAACGCTTAAATTATGAATCAAAAATTCTCGCTTATCATGACCGTTCAGATGGTGGATTATTTGTCACATTAGCAGAAATGGCTTTTGCAGGCCGCACTGGTATTGACATAGACATTAGCCATTTAGGTGGCAATGTAGCCGATATTTTATACAACGAAGAGTTAGGTGCAGTGCTACAAGTACGCGCAAGCGATGCAAATTTAATCTTGGCAGAGTTGCAATTGGTAATGCCTGCATGTGTATCTATGATTGGCACTGTAGTATTAAATAATCACGGTTTTATTGTGCGCCAATTTGGTGATGTCATTTTTGCAGATTTACGCACCAACCTACATCGTATGTGGTCAGATACTACTTATCACATGCAAAAATTACGTGATAACCCGCTTTGCGCGCAAGAAGAATACGACCGTATTTTAGATTTGGCAGATACTGGCTTACACCAACATATCACGTTTGATATTGCTAATAATATTAGCGCACCCTACATTAACAGCGGCGTGCGTCCAAAAATGGCGATATTGCGTGAGCAAGGTGTTAATGGTCACTACGAGATGGCGGCCGCATTTGATCGCGCTGGTTTTGCCGCTCACGATGTACACATGAGCGATATTATTGCTGGGCGCGTTACTCTGGCCGATTTTGCAGGATTAGTCGCTTGCGGTGGTTTCTCGTATGGCGATGTATTGGGTGCTGGCGAAGGCTGGGCAAAATCTATCCTGTTTAACGCGCGTGCCCGCGATGAGTTTTCGGCATTTTTCCAACGTACAGACTCCTTTGCATTGGGCGTATGTAATGGCTGCCAAATGATGAGTAATTTGTATGACATCATTCCAGGTAGCGAGCATTGGCCACATTTTGTACGTAACAAATCCGAGCAGTTTGAAGCACGTGTCGCCATGGTTGAGATTTTAGATTCACCCTCACTGTTCTTTAGCGGCATGGCTGGAAGCCGCATGCCAATTGCTGTAGCGCATGGTGAAGGCTATGCGGAATTTATTTCACAAAACGCTGTCAATGAAGCGTTGACTAAGAAATTAGTCAGTTTGCGATTTGTGGACAATGTGTCAACAGTAACTGAAGTATATCCGTTAAACCCAAATGGATCCCCACAAGGGATTACAGGATTAACTACCCAGAACGGACGCTTTAGCATTATGATGCCGCATCCAGAAAGGGTATTTAGAGTGGTGCAAAATTCATGGCATCCTGAAACTAGCCATGAAGATTCACCTTGGATGCGCATGTTCCGCAATGCAAGAAAATTTATTAACTAACCGAAGATTTAACAAAAATCACATTCTGGAGAAGATACAACATGAAAATAATCAAAACAGTTTTAGCAATTTTGGCGCTAAGTTTTTCAATACACGCAATGGCATTAACGGATGACGAATCTGTAGAATTTAGTGGTGCATGTAATGATGGCAATTTAAAAATAGTTAAAAAATATGTAGAGCACGGCTTAAATGTCAATGAACTTTACTTCGGTTGGTCACCATTGCAAATGGCAGCGACTAAAGGTCATTTAGATATTTTTAAATATTTATTAGCACATGGTGCTGATATCAACTACACGCATCCAGTATCTAAAATGAATTCATTTCACTTAGCCGCTTTTGATAATCATGCAGATATTGTTAAATTCATTGCCGAAAAAGGTGGTGATGTTAATCAAAAAATGAAGGGCGATGTATCTTTAGTGCGAGTCATTCGTGATGAAGGCAATACAAAAATGGTCGATTTATTACTATCACTTGGCGTTAAAGATGATGGTTGTGAAGACAAATGTTTCTAGTAATTTAAGGCTTAATTAATCAGGCACACTCACCTTTAACGCGAAAAGTGTTTAAAATAGGTTTTTTAGTCTTGGATTAAATCACCATGCTGAGCAGTTATAAACTTAACAATAAACAATTTCGCTTCGCATGTATCGCTCGTGTTTTAACTTGTAATATTTTAACTGCTAGCGTTTTACTCATAACGTCAGTATGGATAACCTCAGCAGCGCAAGCCACTGAGGTTGTTTTTTTTCAGCCAGCGCCAACTCTACATATACGCACATTAGCAGCCTCCTGTGCGGCTTGCCACGGTACAAATGGCAACCCGATTAATGTTAAAAATTTCACTGCTTTACCAATTTTAGCAGGTCTGGATGCTCAATATTTTGTTATGCAGATGCTGGCTTTTAGGAGTGGGGAGCGCAATGCCACAGTGATGCATCATCATGCAAAAGGGTTAACTACTGATGAAATTAATCTATTAGCGCTTTATTTTTCACAGCAAAAACGCATCGCTGGTATCAGCCCAAAACCACAACTATTAAAGGCTGACCATGAGTAAATCATATCCTGCATTCAATCAGTTTGACCCTCACGAGCCATTTACTGACCAGCACTTGCTTAATCGCCGTGACTTTATTAAAACACTCAGTTTAGGTAGTTGTGGATTAATGGCAACTGGCTTAATAGCTGCGAGTTTACTCAGCCCTCAAAATGCGATGGCACATGCTAGCAAACCACCATTAGGCCACGTAGTCATTATTGGTGGTGGCTATGCTGGCACAACAGCAGCCAAATATATTCGGATGTGGAGTTTGAACAATATTGCAGTCACCGTGATTGAAAAGTCATCTCAATTTGTATCGTGCCCAGTCAGTAACTTAGTGTTAGGTGGCAGCAAAACTATTGACGAGCTTACTTTTGGCTACGATTTAGTACAAAAAAATCACGGTATTGAGTGGGTGCATGATGAGGTAATAGCGATTGATACAGCGGCAAGAAAAGTAAAAATGGCAAGAGGTGAAATAAGCTATGATCGGCTGATTATTGCGCCTGGGATTGATTTTATGTATGACAGTTTACCCAATTTAGCTTCTGTTAAAGCACAGCAAGCAGTGCCTCATGCGTGGAAAGCAGGCTGGCAAACGGTGAATTTACGCAAGCAATTAGAAGCTCTAACTGACGGTGGCGTATTCGTGATGAGTATTCCCAAAGCGCCCTACCGCTGTCCACCTGGCCCTTATGAGCGAGCTTGCCAAGTAGCCAGTTACTTCAAAGCACACAAACCTGCATCTAAAGTGATAGTGCTAGATGCTAATGCTGAAATTATTTCTAAAAAAGGCTTGTTTACTCAAGTATTTAACGAAATGTATGATGGCATAATTGATTACCGCCCAAATAGCTTAGTGACGGAAGTTAGTGTGACAAGCAAAATCGTTAAAACCGAGTTTGAAACGGTTAAAGCCGATGTAATCAACATTATTCCGCCGCAACGGGCTGGCAAAGCTGCACAAATTTTAGGCTTAAATAACATAGATAAACGCTGGTGCGAGGTAGATTTTTTAACTTATGAATCAAAAATAGCCGCCAATATCCATGTCATTGGTGATTCTGTATCTGCTGGCTTACCTAAATCTGCGCATATGGCAACTAGCCAAGCACGTGTTTGCGCCAGTGCAATTGTTGCGATGATGAACCAACAACAAACTGACCCAGCACCTGTGTTTGCCAACACTTGCTACAGCTATGTGAACGATAAAATGGCGATTCATGTAGCCAATGTTTATCGCTATGACGCCACTAAAAAAGTAATGCTGGCAGCTGATGGCGGCGGTGTTTCAGATAAACCTTCAAAGCTGGAAGCTAGCTATGCGGCAGCATGGGCTAATAATATCTGGTTTGATGTACTGACTTAACAATATGGTTAATATGATGAAACCAAAGTTACTTGCAGTTCTACTATCAACTAGTTTGTTAAGTGTAATTGCGTTTGCAGACGTAGCTCCAACTACAAAAATTCCATATAACGCGAGCAATGCGATTCACCTCCCAGCAGGTTTCAAACTCAATATATTTGCAAAATTAAAACCTGGCGGTGAAGATTTTATGCGAGGTCCACGCATGATGACATTTGATCAACAAGGGAATTTATACGTATCTACAGGCCAAGATAATCAAGTGTGGATGCTGCCAGATGCCAATCATGATGGTATTGCAGATAGCCAAATATTAATTTCTGACCAGTTGGATGCACCACAAGGCCTGGCTTTTGTAGAGGGGAAATTACTCGTTGCCAATCAAAATGGTGTGGTGCAACTTGAGCAAATCAATGGAAAAACCAACATTAAGCCTTTTATTAGCAACTTGCCCAGTGGCGGACATACACTCAAAAATATTAAACTTGGACCAGATGGTTATTTATATATCAATGTAGGTTCAAGTTGCAATGTATGTATAGAAACAGAACCAGTCCGCGCGACTATTTTGCGCTACACAACGACAGGTAAAGCCGCTGGCGCATTAGTCACACTGGGGCGACATACTCCAAGCCCCATCTATGCTTATGGCCTGCGAAATTCACAAGGTTTTACTTGGCAATCTGAAACAGGCGCGATGTTCGCTACCAATGAAGGTACTGATATGCGTTCTGATACAAAGAATGGCAAGGTCAATGATGATATTCCGCCTGAACATTAAAATATCATTGAAGCGGGCAAACATTATGGCTGGCCGCATTGCTGGGATAATCAAGTCACAGATCCAAACTTTGTGGGTGATGATGGTTTTTGCAAAACGACACAGGCACCTGCTATTACTTTTGAATCTCACTCCACACCGATTGGCATTACATTTTTAAATAAAGCCATTGTGCCATCAGCCTATAAAAATGATGCCATTGTTGCCTTACATGGCTCTTGGAATAGAGAGAAAGCCAGTGGCTATAAACTTGTGCGCGTCAAATTTAAGGATAATCAACCAATCGCAATAGAAGATTTTGCTACTGGCTGGTTAAAAAACAACCAAGCTTGGGGTCGCCCTGTAGATGTAATTGTGGCACCCGATGGCGCAATTTTAGTGACGGATGACCGCGCGGGCTTGATTTATCGCATCACTCACCCCAATTAAATAATTTAGTTCGCTAAATCTCATTAGCAATATTTAATAAAGTACACTTATGCTCAATATCAAAAAATTTTCTTTAGCTATGGCGCTAGTGGCTTTAATTACTTTCGGGTTAGTCAATCATGCGGTTGCAGAAGGAAACGCTCAACCTAGCGCAATTAAGCAGTCAAAAAATACCAATATCATGGTGTATATCAATCCTTTGTTTTATGAACATCCAGTACGTATGTTGCATCCTTATTTAGATATCTGGCATTTAAGAGGCCCAATGTTTGAGAAGGTTGCACTAAAAGCGTTCAACGGTAGTGGTCAAAACAATCAAACTAGCGCACAAATTTGCAAGCCTAACGTAGACAGTAATTTAACTATCTCACTAGAACCGTATATGTTTTACAACCCACAAATGCGTGTTTTTCATGCAGAAGTAATCGCTCAAGTATATGCAGGCAAGCTTGATGCAATCGCCAGCTTTAAAGCCAAAGCGCAACAACAGGGCGAGCTAAATAATGCTGCAGATTATTACTTTAAAAAAGCTTATACCAAAGCTATGCAGGATATTGTAAAGCAATTAAATACTGAGATTACTACACGTACAGTTGCCCCGAGCTCAATTGATAACAATCTATGCACTTTACTAGCCACTGTGCCAGTCACCAAAAAGTATTTTAATTAAATTTGCCAGTAAACTAACTGCTTTTCAAACCCACCAAACCTCTTATCGAAAGTAATAACTCACCATGAAAACATCATTGAAAATAGCAGCACTTATTGCCAGTATCTATTTAACCAGTAGCCTTGCATTGGCTGGCGAAATGCAAAAAATCACTGGCTTAAAAATGCCAGAATCCGCTATTCAAGCCAAAGATGGTCGTATTTTTGTATCAGAGATCAATGAGTTTGGTAAAGATGGGGATGGCCAGATTAGTGTCATTGACCAACATGGCAATGTATCAGTATTTGCTTCTGGTTTGGATGATCCAAAAGGCTTAGCCATTATTGGTGACAAGCTTTATGTAGCTGATAAAAATCGCGTGCTAGAAGTGTTTCCAGACGGCACTTGGGCTGTGTATGGCGCTCAAATGGCCTTTCCTGACACGCCAGTATTTTTAAATGACTTGGTAGCCGATACAGCAGGCAATTTATATGTGAGTGATAGTGGCAGCTTAAAAGATGGGGGTCAGATTTTTAAGATCAATCCAAATGGTGAAGTGAGCCTGGTGGTTGATAGTAAAAACCCTGACATTTTGGCACCCAATGGCTTAATTATGGATGGCAAAAATTTACTCGAAGTAGATTTTGCCTCGGGTATTTTATATCGGGTCAATTTAAAAACAGGTGCAACCACCAAAATTGCAGAAGGATTTGGTGGCGGTGATGGTCTAGTAAGAACTAAAACTGGCAAACTTATAATTAGCGATTGGAATAATGGCAAAATTTACCAAGTCGTTGGAAGTAAAGCTAAATTGATTAAAGAAGGTTACAAAGCATCAGCAGATATTGTGTTAAGCAAAGATGGTAAAACGCTGATTGTGCCGGATATGAAAGCGGGTGAATTAGATTTTTTACCTATTAGCTTATTTAAATAAACAATTTAAATAAACAACCATTTAGGCAATAAAAAAGGCTGCGGTAGCAGCCTTTTTTGATTATCAAGCTTTTGGCTCAATAATTATTTTGCTACTGCTGGTGCAGGTGCTGCCGCTTCAGCTGCTTTTTCAGCTACTGGTTTAGCTGCTTTTTTGTGGTGATGTTTTGCTTTTTTTGCTGGCGCTGCTGTGTGTTTTTCCATATCAGCTGCTGGAGTTGCTGCTGCTGGAGTTTCAACTTTAGCTGGCGCTGGCGTAGCATCTGCTGCAAAAGCGTTGATTGATACTGCAAAAAAGCCTACTAATAATGCTGATAAAATTTTGTTCATGTTAGTTTCCTTTAAATTAAATTTCAATGTTTTAACGTTGCCTTACAATAAAATTGCATAGTCAGTAAATAGCAGCATTAGATCTATGGGAGCTTCCTAATCGCTACTTACTGCCCATGTTATTTACATTACTCTTTCAATCTTACGCCAGCCTTACAAGCCAACGATTATTTTGCTATTGCGCTTAACTATCGTGTTTACTTTTCATAAATCAGTGTATGGGTTAAATGACTTGCTTTACGACTTAAACCTTAGCAAACATGTTCTGTTTGCTAGTCACCGCCCATGAGTGTCACAATACGCTCTCACTCTTACATGAATCTTACATATGCGTTTATTGGTCGTTGAAGATGACAAAATGTTAGCCGCTGGTTTAATCCAAGCGCTCACACAAGCAGGTTATGCGGTGGATCATGCAGAGAATGGTGATATTGCAAATTTACTATTGCAACAAGCCCCTTATGATTTACTTGTGCTCGATTTAGGATTACCTAAATTAGATGGTTTTGAAGTGTTAAAACGCTTGCGTAATCGAGGCGATACCGTTGCAGTCATGATACTCACTGCGCAAGATGCGATTGAAAGTCGCGTAAAAGGTTTAGATTTAGGCGCAGATGACTATTTAATCAAGCCATTTAATTTAACAGAACTAGAGGCGCGAGTGCGCGCACTTATTCGCCGTGGCAAACTGGGTAGCAATACAGCGCTAATATGTGGGGCACTCACTTTTAACGCCAGTGATAAAAATGCTTTCTACACAGATGTAAATAATCAGCATCAAGTGATTAACTTATCCGCACGCGAGTTTGCTCTGTTAGAAACGTTGATGCACAAACAAAATAAAGTAGTGAGTAAAGAGCAATTATTAGAATCGCTTTGTAATTGGGATAATGAATTAGGGGATAACGCGATTGAAGTATATATACATCGCTTGCGTAAAAAAATTGCAGTCGCTAATGTGCAAGTCCGCACTATTCGTGGGCTAGGTTATTTGTTAGAAAATAATTTACCAGCCAACCGCTCATCAATATAATCCATGAAAAATAGCACTATAAACCAATCACTTAAAAAAAATGAGAGTAAGCCTTACTCATTGAGTGGTCAGTTACTTTTGTGGCTAATGGTTTGTCTGTTTATTATATTATCCATAAGCTCTGTTGTTTCTTACTCGCGTGCTTATCAGTTTGCTAACCTAGCTTACGATCGATCTATTTATCGTGCCGCACTTGCGCTGGCTGATCAAGTCGACGTAGTCAATAACAAGGTAAAGGTTGATTTGCCGCAAATTGCAGAAAATTTGCTTGAGTATGATCAGCACGATTACATTAGTTATCGTATTTCTGCCCCTAATGGCAAGTTCATGGCTGGTGATGATGAGCTGGATTTACCCGCGCAAAAAGTCCTTAGCGGTCAGCATATTTACTATGACGACATGCTTAATGACGATAAAGTGCGGGTTGTCGCTTATGCGCTGCCCATTATCAATTCAAAATTAAAGGGCGATTTACTGATACAAGTATCTGAAACACGAGAAAAACGTGAAATTATGGTACGTGAAATTATTGAGGAAATGCTGGTTCCGCAAATACTCATTATGTTAATTACAGCCTTAGTGATTTTCTTCAGCGTTAAACACAGCTTAAAGCCGCTTAACCGCCTAAAAAATGCGCTAGCATCTAGGTCGCACAGTGACTTAAGTGCCATACCTACCAATAATACCCCGTTAGAAATCACGCCTTTACTAGATGAAATCAACGCTTTAATGCGGCGGGTAGAAGAAAGTGTGATGTTTCAAAAAGCCTTTGTTGCAGATGCCTCACATCAATTGCGTACACCATTAGCCATACTACAAAACCAAGCTGAATTAGCATTGCGTGAAGATGTTTCTAGTCATACGCAACATGCCTTACAAAATATTGCGACAAGCACAGAACACTTATCACACTTAGTGCATCAGCTTTTAACGCTAGCCAGAGTGGAACCTAGCACCCACAGTAACTTTACTTATGCACCAGTCAATTTAAGTCACCTAGCAAAAGAAGTGACGACAGATTGGGTGCCACAAGCGCTGGAAAAAGGAATCGATTTAGGTTTTGATATTACCGAGTCTGATGTTGCAAATATTGATGCTACAAAATCTGAAAGCACCCATATGGTGATGGGCAATGCCTTCATGTTAAAAGAAATGCTGAGTAATTTAATTGATAACGCCATCCGCTATACACCTTCACATGGCGAAGTAACGGTATCAGTCAAACAACATCAGCTTCATGTGCTATTGCAAGTGTGCGATACGGGTATCGGTATACCGCCAGAGCAAAGGCAACAAGTTTTTAAGCGTTTTTATCGCATTCAAAACACGGTAGATGGCTGTGGTTTGGGTTTAGCGATTGTTAAAGAGATTGCGAATAGTCACAACGCTGAAGTATTTATTACAGGTAATTTAGAAGCCAATACCCAAACAAATGACAACCAAACTGCTAATAAAACAGTGGGCTGTATTTTTAATGTGCAATTTCAAATATTACATCATGTAAAGTAATAGTGGTGGTTCATATGTCTGAAAACGTAATCAATACCCCAACAAATAGATACAACCTGCGTGAACATGCGCTCATTTTATTGATTGAGCCATCGCCATCAATAAAGTCCGCTGGCTTGGCACAGTTACTCAACCATTTTCAACAAAATGAGGTATTTATTGAAACCGCTCAATTACTAACAACAAGTCATATCATTCCTGGTCGTCCAGCCAAACCAGACCTTGTTTCACCGCGTGGCGTTAAAAAGCGCGCAATGAATACAATTGAAGGTCGCGCCGCACTCATACACGCGCTTGCTCATATAGAATTTAATGCCGTCAATTTAGCATTAGACGCTATTTGGCGATTTGCTAATATGCCAGCACAGTATTATGCAGATTGGCTAAAAGTGGCTAGTGAAGAAGCCTACCATTTTGGCTTACTAAGCGCGCATCTGCAGCATTTAGGCTATGAATATGGCAGTTTTGATGCGCATAACAGCTTGTGGGAAATGGTCGATAAAACCAAAGCCGATGTACTTGCGCGTATGGCATTGGTACCGCGCACAATGGAAGCGCGAGGGCTTGATGCCTCACCACCATTACGCGCCAAATTAATGCAAGCAGGTGACCATGCAGCGGCAGATATTTTAACCATTATTTTGCGTGATGAAATTGGTCATGTGGCCATAGGTAATACTTGGTATAACTGGATATGCGAGCAGCGCGGCTTAGATCCTATTGCAACATTTAAAGTACTTTGTGTGGAATATCAAGCACCTAAACTTAAGCCACCGTTTAATATGCAAGCAAGACGAGAAGCGGGTTTTAGTGATGCAGAATTATCCTTGCTTTAAAGATTGAGCTCTAAAAATTGAGCTTCTGTAATTAAGCTAGAAACTCAAAATTGCGTGACTAAACCGTAAACAACCCTATCACGCCATCCAAGCCTATAAAGTTCAACGCATAAGTCGCTTGTTGTTGTACCATGGGCTTAGCATGGTAGGCAAGACTGACACCTGCAACCGCCATCATCTTCAAATCATTAGCACCATCGCCAATAGCAATGGTTTGGCTGGCAGATAACCCTAAATTATCGCGCAATTTAAGTAAATAATCAGCTTTAGCTTGTGCATCGATAATATCGCCCAAAATTTTGCCTGTGAGCTTTTCGTCGATAATTTCCAAAGTATTCGATATAGCATGATCCAAACCCAGCAAATCTTTTACTTTATCGGCAAATAAGGTAAATCCACCCGAAACCAGCATCGTTGTAATACCAAATTTTTTGCAACTCTCAATCCATTCCTTCGCACCTGGGTTAAGCTTTAAACGCTCATCCACTACACGATGTAAAGCAGATTCTTCCAGCCCTGCTAGCAGTGCTACACGCTTTTTTAAGCTTTCAGCAAAATCAATTTCGCCCCGCATAGCACTTTCAGTAATGGCAGCCACTTGTGGTTTAAGCCCTGCTAAATCTGCAATTTCGTCAATACACTCAATGTTAATCAATGTGGAATCCATGTCCATCACACATAAGCCAAAATGGCTTAAACGCTGCCTGTCATTCACTAACGCGCAATCAATATTTTGCGCATTACAGAAGTTTTTAACCTCAGTGATGTCTATCACGCTAACTTGTAAATAATAGCCATGTTCGGCTATCTGCATAAATGAAGAAGTTACCCCGCATAATTGATGAATATGTTGCAAATGTGGTGTGCGGATTGCAGCACCTTGAAGGACTAAACGCATGAAATGACTACCAAAAAAATAATATGTTGATTATATCATCGTGTTATTTAACTCGCTTTTTAAACCCTGCTTTGTAAAGCAGGCGCAAATAATTTATAAATAAAATTGAGTCTATTTTAGCTAGATAAATCGCCAACGTTATCCACTACCACGGCATATAAATCTCGTGTAGAAGCCAAAGCACCCTCTTGTACTTGTTGGGCAGACACAATAACACCATTGGCCCCTTGCAAGGCGCGCGTAGCAGTTGCGCTAGCAACAACCGTGGTTTTAAAGCCAAGATTAAAACCGCCGTGTGCCGTCGAGTTGACACACATATGCGTCATAAAACCTGCCAACACAATATTTTCTACACCTAATGACTTTAAATAAGCCTCTAACTCAGTTTGAACAAATGCATTAGGGTAATTTTTAACCACTACTTTTTCACCACTTTTAGGCGCCACTTCTGTGGAAATTGCTCCGATATCAGCAGTAATGTCATACGGCGTACCCACTCCAGCATCATGTTGAATATGGATAATGGGCGACTTTAAATCGCGTGCCATTTTTAACAATTTTTGACATTCTAAAATGGCAGCTTCCACATTTTCTAATTGCATAACGCCATGTCGGTAGGTATTTTGGCAATCAATCATAATCAATGCCGCATCTTTTAAGCTAGCTGGTTGGTGGCCCATGCCAGTAATGTCGCGTAAACCTAGTGAAGCAGTCACCATGTTATTTCTCCTAAAGTGTATTACTTAATTTATATTTTATTTATTTTGTGTACAAATTAGTTTAGTACAACTCACTTGCCAACTCAAGCGTGTTGTGCGGGTTAAATTAGCCGCGATTGCGGTAAATACTAGCGTCTAAACTGCTTTTAAGCGAAAATTACATAATTAGAATGTTGTACAAAAAATATTACAAAATTGAGAGTTTTATGAATTTGCATGAATTTCAAGCCAAACAATTGTTACAACGTTATGGTCTGCCAGTTCCAAATGGGCAAGTGGTGCAATCAGAAGAAGCTGCTGCCGCTGCAACTAAAGAAATAGTCGGCCATGCTTGGGTGGTTAAAGCCCAAGTGCACGCTGGCGGGCGTGGTAAAGCGGGCGGTGTGAAAGTTGTAAAATCAGCGAGTGAAGCACAATCAGTCGCAGGTAACCTGCTAGGCAAGGTGTTGGTGACTTATCAAAATGCACCAGATGGCCAGCCCGTGCATCAAATTTTGGTGGAAGAAACCCTGCCAATCGCGCGTGAGCTATATTTATCGCTGTTAGTAGATAGAGGTTTAGAGCGCGTGGTGATGGTGGCATCAAGCGCTGGCGGCATGGATATTGAAGAAATCGCCGCGTCTCACCCAGAATTAATCCTGCAAGAAATATGTAGTCCGTTAAATGGTTTAGTAGATTACCAAGCACGTAATTTGGCCTTTAAATTAGGGTTAAGCGGCGATCAAATCGGGGCATTTACAAAAATTGCCAAGGGCTTGTATAAGTTGTTTAAAGAAAATGATTTAGCCATGTTGGAAATTAACCCCTTAATTGTCACTACCGGAGGCAAATTATTCGCGCTCGACTGCAAAATGAGTGTGGATGACAACGCGCTTTATCGTCAAAAAACACTTGCGGAGCAGCGTGATTGGTCACAAGACGATGCTAAAGAAGCCGTTGCACACCATGCTGGGCTTAATTACATCTCACTTAATGGCAACATCGGCTGTATGGTCAATGGCGCAGGCTTAGCCATGGCAACCATGGATCTAATCAAGCTACATGGCGGCATGCCGGCAAATTTTCTGGATGTAGGGGGTGGCGCGACAGCTGAAACCGTGGCTAAGGCGTTTAAAATTATCTTATCTGACGACAATGTAAAAACTATTCTAGTTAATATTTTTGGCGGCATTATGCGCTGTGACATTATTGCTGAAGGCATTATGACAGCAGTAAAAGACGTGGGCATCCAAATTCCAGTAGTCGTACGTTTAGAAGGTACTAATGTTGAGTTGGGTAAAAAAATGTTGCGTGAAAGTGGCTTAAATATTGTTTCAGCCGAAAATCTAACCGATGCGGCACAACAAGCAGTCGCAGCTGTAAAGGCTTTATAGAAATGGCGATTTTAGTTAATAAACATACAAAAGTGTTGTGCCAAGGCTTTACTGGTAAACAAGGTACTTTTCACTCGGAGCAAGCGCTGGCTTACGGTACAAAAATGGTGGGTGGGGTTACCCCAGGCAAAGGTGGGCAAACACATTTAGGCTTGCCCGTATTTAATACAATGCGCGATGCTGTGCGTACAACCGCTGCAACCGCTTCTGTGATTTATGTGCCACCGCCATTTGCTGCGGACTCAATTTTAGAAGCTTGTGATGCAGGGATAGCGCTAATTATTTGTATTACAGAAGGTATTCCAGTGTTGGATATGCTCAATGTAAAAGCGGCGCTTAAAGCCAATGGCGTAAAAATGATAGGTCCCAACTGCCCTGGTGTGATCACCCCAGACGAATGTAAAATCGGCATCATGCCTGGGTTTATTCATCTACGCGGCAAAGTAGGTATTGTATCTCGCTCTGGCACCCTCACCTATGAAGCAGTACACCAAACGACTGCGCTAGGACTAGGTCAAAGTACTTGTGTAGGTATAGGTGGCGATCCCATTAAAGGACTAAATTTCATTGAATGTTTAAGTATGTTTGAGGCAGACCCCGAAACAGAAGCCATTATCATGGTAGGTGAAATCGGTGGTAGTGACGAAGAGGCCGCTGCGGATTATATTAAAAACTATATAACTAAGCCTGTAGCGGCTTACATTGCTGGGCAAACCGCACCAAAAGGCAAGCGCATGGGCCATGCAGGGGCCATTATTTCTGGCGGTAGCGGTAAAGCAGAAGATAAAATTCGCGCTTTAGAACTTGCAGGCGCTATAGTAGCTAGCTCGCCAGCAACACTGGGTGAAGCAGTACAGACAGCGATTGATTTAAAAAAATAGCCGTTCAAAAGTTGGTTATTGAATTATTGGTTATTGAAACAAAGGATAGAAAATTGAAAAAATTAGCATTATTCGCATTAAGTTACAGCTTAATGCTAATTGGCATCAGCGAACCGATGACGGCAATAGCAAAAGATAAAGCAGCTCAACTAGCTGTTGAACCTCTAACGGCTGGATCTTCTGATATTAATTACCTCCTCACTGTAAGTGCTAAAGGTGACATCGCAACGGTACAAGCCATGTTAGACAGTGGCG
>JAYVFU010000060.1:0-15858 GCA_043772865.1 Methylophilaceae bacterium | reverse complement strand
GTGATCGCTGCTGTTAATGTGGTCTTTCCGTGATCTACGTGGCCTATCGTGCCTACGTTGACGTGCGGCTTGGTCCGTTCGAATTTACCTTTTGCCATCTTCCGATCCTTTACAAAATTTTAGTCAATGTTTTATTAAAGCTTAAGTTTTATTAAAATCATTAATAAAACCTGTCTACATTACGAGCAATTAAATTAATCGAATTTAAAATACTTTTACTACCAAACCTTCATGGTGCCCATGGCGGGAATCGGACCCGCGACCTCTCCCTTACCAAGGGAGTGCTCTACCACTGAGCCACATGGGCGCTAATCCAACATTCACAAACATCTTGGAGCGGGCGACGAGACTCGAACTCGCGACATTCAGTTTGGAAAACTGAAGCTCTACCAGCTGAGCTACACCCGCACTGCGATTCACCTTTAACAGTTGCACCGCGCAAATCTACGCCCACAGGCTTTAATTCTTCACGCTTTTGAAATCTTAAATATATTTATTTCAATTTGGTGGAGGGGGAAGGATTCGAACCTTCGTACTCAGAGAGAACGGATTTACAGTCCGTCGCCTTTAACCACTCGGCCACCCCTCCAAACTGAGCCCGCGATTATGCTGACAATTTAAATATTTGTCAAACAATTATGGGCAGACTAAAAACTTCACTTACGTATTACTTACGATTTACTTTGACTTAAGAAAGTGGTGCCGAATGTCGGAATCGAACTGACGACCTTCGCATTACAAGTGCGCTGCTCTACCAACTGAGCTAATTCGGCATTTTCTTGAAGGCGAAACTATACCACTATTTGCGCTTTTGAGAATGGGCTTTTGTAAAATATTTTGTTATTTTAACAAAAAAATAACTTGCCTAAATTGATGCTTTTAGGGCTTTTTAAAATTTAGAATATTAATAGACAGTAATTTCTACTTAACTATAGTTAAAGTAGGTTTTTTGTTAGGCAACTTACTTGGATTAGCTGTTTGTGCCTCTGCTGTTTGAAGATTATCGGCTTCAGATGTATTAGCAGCCTCTGACTCCGTTACAACCTCAAAAAACATTCCCTGGCCATTTTCGCGAGCAAAAACACCACGTACCGCACTCATAGGCACATATAGATTTTGCGCTGCTCCACCAAAACGCGCAGAAAAGCTGATCGCGTCATTACTTATGAGCAAGTCTTTTGTCGCAGAGTAATTAAGATTAAGTACAATTTCACCATCTTTCACATAGGCTAAAGGCACACGCGTACGGCCATTAACAACCACCAAAATATGCGGAGTAAGCCCTGTATTGACGCACCATTCATGAATGGCACGTATCATATAGGGCTTGGTTGAAACTTGAAATTCTGATTGATCGCTCATAGATGTTAACCGTTAGTTGCTTGCTAAATATTAGTTGCTTGCTAAATAAAAGCTGAATTATTTTTATTTAACGCTTAATCAGCTTCTAGCATTTATTAAAGCTACTTACGCATCGCTTTTTCTGAAGGTGTCATAGCGTCTGCATACAATGGACGTGAGAATAAGCGCTCTGCATATTTAAGCAATGGCGAAGCCTGGTTAGGCAACTCAATGCCATAGTGACCTAAACGCCATAGCAATGGTGCAATAGCCACATCTAGCATCGAAAAATCGTCACCTAACAGATATTGCTGGCGGCTGAAAATTGGCACAATTTGCGATAAATTATCACGAATTGTCAAACGTGCTTTATCTGCTTTAGCATCATCACCAGATTCAATATCTTTGATGTGATCAAACAGTTGGCGTTCAAAATCATATAAAAACAAACGAGCACGCGCACGCATTACTGGATCTGGCGGCATTAGTTGTGGATGTGGGAAACGTTCATCAATGTATTCATTGATAATATTCGCTTCAGTCAGCACTAAATCACGCTCTACCAATACAGGCACAGCATTATGTGGATTTAATACGGCGAGATCTTCAGGTTTGTTAGCCAAATCTACGTCAATTACTTCAAAATCCATGCCTTTTTCAAAAAGCACAATACGGCAACGGTGACTATATGGATCAACAGTACCTGAATATAATTTCATCATTTATTTCTTCCTCAGTTAAAAATAAACCGCCTCAGTATTAAGGCAAGCATTTTTTAACAATTATTATTTAGAGCTTAAACCAGCTTATGAAATAAAATTTCCTTATTTCATAATCACTCTTACTTTATTTAATATCTTTCCAGAACTCTTTTTTAAGTTTGTAAGTAAGTACTAATAAAACACCTAAAAACAACAGTACAAACCAGCCCATATGTTGACGCTTAGCCTTAGCTGGTTCGGCCATAAATGCCATATAGTTAACTAAATCAGTCACTAAAGTATCGTATTCTTTTACTGATAATGTACCTGCTTTAACTAACGTAAGTTTGTGCGTTTCATGATCAAACGCTTGCTCACCCTGTAATTGCCAAAACACATGCGGCATGGCGACTTTATCGTACACCACGTTATTCCAGCCTGTTGGGCGCGTTTCATCACGATAAAAACTGCGCATATAGCTATAAATCCAATCTACACCACGTGCACGCACCTCCACTGACAAATCTGGTGGTGCTACGCCTAACCAAACTTTGGCCTCTTTTTTATCCATGGTTGATTTCATCGGGTCACCCACTTTATCGGCTGCAAAAAGTAAATTATCTTTAATTTGCTTTTCTGTTAAGCCAATATCCATCAAGCGGTTATAACGCATGTAACTAGCGCTGTGGCAATTTAGGCAGTAATTAACAAAAGTGCGCGCACCACGTTGTAGTGATTCTTTATTAGACGCATCAATTGGCGCTTTATCTAAAGCGACTTCTTCATTTGCGACGGCAAATACTGGTAGCACACTCGCCAATACGCCCACTAACAATAACAATTTTTTCATATTATTTTTCATGATTAAAAAACCACTCTTTCTGGTACAGCCTTGGTTTTATCCATTTTGGTGTAAAGCGGCATAAAAATAAAGAATGAGAAATACACCATAGTAAAGATGCGAGCAATCACAGTTGCGCGATCAGCACCACCTAACCAATTACCAAATTGGCCCCAAACTGTTGAAGGTACAGTACCCAAGTAGCCTAATATTAAAAAACTCACAATAAAAGCTGCTAGCCATTTTTTATACAAAGCGCCACGGTAGCGGATTGATTTCACTTTACCTTTATCTAACCAAGGCAACAGCGCAAACACCATGACCGACAAGCCCATGGCGGCTACGCCAGGGAATTGTGAGTTTAATATTGGCGGCACTGCACGCAAGATTGAATAGTAAGGTGTGAAATACCAAACGGGCGCAATATGTGCCGGCGTTTTAAGTGAATCAGCGGGTACAAAGTTATTAGCTTCTAAGAAATATCCGCCCATTTCAGGTGCAAAGAAAATAATGGCACTAAATACAATTAAAAATACCGAAACGCCCACCAAATCTTTTACCGTGTAATACGGGTGAAATGGAATACCGTCTAATGGCACATGTGTGACAGGATCTTTATTTTTTTTGATTTCTACACCATCAGGGTTGTTTGAACCGACTTCATGCAAAGCAATCAAGTGAGACACCACTAAACCCAACAATACTAGAGGTAACGCAATTACATGAAAGGCAAAAAAACGATTTAGCGTAGCATCAGAGATTAAATAATCGCCACGCAACCACTCAGATACATCAGGCCCAATAAAAGGAATGCTACTGAACAGGTTTACAATCACCTGCGCACCCCAGTATGACATTTGCCCCCAAGGTAATAGGTAGCCAAAAAATGCTTCGCCCATTAACACCAAAAAGATGCCTACACCAAACAACCAAATTAACTCACGTGGGGTACGGTATGAACCATAAATAACACCACGGAACATATGCAAATAAATAACCACAAAGAACATCGACGCGCCTGTAGAGTGCATGTAACGAATCAACCATCCACCGGTGACGTCACGCATAATGTATTCAACCGAAGCAAATGCCAAATCTGCATCTGGCTTATAGTTCATGGTTAAAAAGATACCGGTTAAGATTTGCATGACTAAAACAAGTAATGACAATGCGCCGAAGTAATACCAAAAGTTAAAGTTTTTTGGTGCGTAGTATTCGGTTAAATGGGCCTTGATGTTACTTGTAAGTGGAAAACGCTCATCTACCCAGCCAAGTAGTGTGTTTGCTTTTTTGTTCAATTCTATGTTTGCCATTATGCTGCCGCCTTTTTGCTGTCAGTTGCATCTTCACCGATCACCAAAGTCTTATCATCGAGATATTTATAAGGTGGTATTACCAAGTTGATTGGTGCAGGAGAGCCTTTTAACACGCGACCTGCCAAATCGAATTTAGAGCCATGACATGGACAAAAGAAACCGCCCGTCCAATTTTCGCCCATGTCGCCCTTCATGGCCATTTTTGCAGAAGGTGAGCAGCCTAAATGCGTGCAAATACCCACTATCACAACTAAATTTTTATCATCAATTGAACGATTAGCATTTTTGCAATAGCTAGGCTGTTGTGATTCCACATTACATTGTGGATCTGACAATTTCTGTAAGTGATCTGGCTTAGCTAATTCTGCAATCATTTCAGGTGTACGATTAATAACCCAGACTGGCTTTCCGCGCCATTCAGCTGTAATCATTGAACCTGATGCAATTTTGCTTACATCTACTTCTACTGGTGCCCCTGCGGCTTTCGCACGTTCACTAGGTAGCATACTGCCAACAAATGGCAGCGCAACGGCTGCGGCACCTACTGCGCCTACACCCGCAGTTGCCAACACTAAAAATTGGCGTTTATCAACATCTACATGATCTTTAACTAAGGAACCTACATTTTTACTGTGAGAAGCTGGCGTATCGTCTTGTGGATTTTTTGCCGCTACGTTGTCAATTGGTTTGTCTGACATTTTTATCCCATGCTCTGCCTAGATTTAGGCGTTTAACTATAAAAATTAGCGTGATTGTTCAAATAAACTTTTATTTCTGAAGTTGCTATATTACGACTTTTAAACAAATAAATAAAATTTAATTGCATAAGTCATTGAAAATATTAAACTTAAACTGGATTATCTATGTTTATAAATACATGATTTAATCCAAACTTTTGCGCCAAATGCTTTCCAAGCGCTTCCACACCATATTTCTCAGTGGCGTGATGTCCCGCAGCAATATAAGCAACTCCAGATTCGAGTGCCAAATGTACTGTTTGTTCCGAAATTTCACCGCTAATAAATACATCAACGCCATTTGCAATTGCCAGCTCCATATAGCTCTGCGCCGCACCTGTACACCACGCAACACTTTTTATTGGTTTCGTTAGATTTCCTATCACTTGCGGATCACGCTGCAAATTATTGGCAATATTTTTTGCCAGTTCAGCTAAGGTTTGTGATTGTTTGAGGCTACCCAGTGCCACTATATTGTTTTCACCTATCCATTTATGTAAATTAAAATTAAGCAATTGCCCCAATTGCACATTATTGCCAAATTGCTCATGTGCATCTAATGGCAGGTGATACGCCAATAAATTGAGGTCATTTTCTAATAAAAATTTTATGCGCTTTTGTTTTATGCCAACAATTTCTGGCGCTTCGCCGCGCCAAAAATAGCCATGATGCACCATTATTAAATCAGCATTTTCAGCCTTAGCCGCTTCTAATAGCGCCATGCTCGCTGTCACGCCTGTGACTATTTTATTGATGGTTGGGCGACCTTGAACTTGCAAACCATTTGGGCAGTAATCTTTGAATTTTTCAAGTGTTAAAAGAGTGTTTAAATAAAGAACTAAGTCATTAATGTGCATGATTTTCACTTATACTGTTGTTTTAATACATAAAAGTTATTTTAAGTTCATTTATGCGTAAATTTTGGCTTATTTTTGCACAAACTGTCACAGCATGTCTTGCCATTGTGATGGTCATTCGTTTTTTTAATCCACAATTTCTCAACAGTAAAGAAGCCGTCGTTGTTTTGAAACAGGAGCATGTTAACGCGTCCGCTTCAATTACAGCGCCAACTTCTTATAGCATGGCGGCTAAAAAAGCCATGCCAGCCGTGGTAAATATTTTTACTCGAAAAAAAGCACATCCCAATCCTCATCAACAATATATGGAAGACCCATTATTTAAAAAATTTTTTGAAGATCAACAACAAGATGATGGAGAGAACCAAGCCGATAGCAGTTTAGGCTCTGGCGTTATTGTGAGTGAGCAAGGCTTGATTTTAACCAATGATCATGTAGTTGCATCTGCAGATGAAATTGAAATTGCCATGGCTGATGGTAGAAAAATGTCAGCCAAAGTGGTGGGCACAGATCCAGAGACCGATTTAGCTGTGATTAAAGTAGATGCCGAGAAGCTTCCCGCTATTACTTTTGCCAGCTCCGACAAACTTAATGTTGGTGATGTTGTATTAGCCATAGGCAACCCTTTTGGCGTAGGGCAAACGGTCACGCAAGGCATAGTAAGCGCTCTTGGACGCAATCACTTAGGCATTAATACTTTTGAAAACTTTATACAAACGGACGCTTCAATTAATCCTGGTAACTCAGGCGGTGCGCTTATTAATGCTGAGGGTAATTTGGTGGGTGTGAATAGTGCTATTTACTCACGTAATGGAGGTTCTATGGGGATAGGGTTTGCCATACCGGCTAGCATCGCCCAGCAAGTCATGCAGCAAATTATTAGCGAGGGCAGCGTGACACGCGGCTGGATAGGCATTGAGGCACAAGACATTACACCAGAACTTGCTGAGTCATTTAGGTTAAATCAAAACCATGGCTCACTTATTGCAGGCATTTTGCGCAATAGCCCTGCGGAAAAAGCAGGTTTAAAAGCGGGTGATATTTTACTGGCCATTGACGGCAATGAAGTTTCAGATAGTAGCAGCATGCTCAATTTAATTTCTAGCCTAAAGCCCAATAAAAATGCCACCCTTAAAATTGCTCGAGCATCTAAAGAGATGAACGTGGAAGTGAATATTGGCAAAAGACCCAAAATTAGTAACCTAAAAAATTGATTTTTATTCGCATTCAAGTACCACCTATAAGATTCTCTTTGGGTTGTATAAATTGCGCTACCAAAATCCCAATTTCATATAACAACCACATTGGCACGGCTAGCATAAATTGAGAAATAATATCGGGCGGTGTAAAAATCGCACCAACCACAAAAGCACCAACAATGACATAAGGGCGTGCTTCTTTAAGCGCCTTTATATTCACCCATCCAAAGCGTACGACTAACACTACGGCAATAGGAACTTCAAAAGCCAAACCAAATGCCATAAATAGGGTGATGACAAAATCTAAGTAATTACCAATATCAGTCATTACAGCAACGCCTTTGGGCGCGGTACCGACTATAAATCCAAATATCACGGGGAACACTAAAAAATACGCAAACGACATACCTGCTAAAAATAATAGCGAGCTAAAAATAACCAATGGCATCATGAATTTTTTCTCATGGGCATACAAACCTGGTGCAATAAACGACCATATTTGGTACAAAGTATTTGGCAACGAAATTACAAAAGCAGCCAGCATTGCCACTTTCATTGGCACAAAAAATGGCGTAGTGACGGCAGTTGCAATCATTTGTCCGCCAGCAGGCATTTTTGATAATAGTGGGTAGGCCAATAGCGCGTAAATCTTATTAGCAAATGGGAATAATGCGATAAATACAATTAAAAAGCCAACTACTACTTTTAATAAGCGGTTACGTAGCTCTAATAAGTGCGAGATAAAAGAATCGGTGGGTGTCACTGTTGGCTATTCATTTAATTTGTTGGCATGCCAGCGCCTAAATTGATGGCTCTTGCGGTGCAGGATTTTCTAATGGCTGAGGCTGTTCAACGGTTTTTATATCAAATGGTGCGGCTGATTTTTTTGCCCTAGGCTTTCTAGCTGTGATTTTTTTTGCTGGTTGCAAACTATTAGGTTCTGTATCGATTATTGTTTCAAATAAATCTGATGTATTTGTTTTATCGGCTAATATTTTATTGCCAGTATTTACATAGGCATTAGTAAGAGTGTTTTGCTCAGTAATGGCTTCCACATGCTGCTGAACTTCTTGCTCGACACTTTGCACGCTTTGTAAAACGCCTGCACGAGCAGATTCCACACCTCGCTTAATTTCTTGTTGTAAGTCTTGTAACTCAGCAAAGCGCGTTTCACGATTTACTTCCTCTTTAACTGTTGCAACATAACGTTGCATGCGACCAACCAAGGCACCGATAGTACGCGCCACTTTAGGCAGCTTTTCTGGACCAATCACAATGAGTGCGACGATTGCAATCACCATCATCTCGGAGAATGAGACATCAAACACAATCATACTCCATGATAATCCTAACTAAATAAATCACAGCTGCTAAACTTTTTTCTCAGACTTTTGCGTGACTTCACCTTCAACTGTGTTGGCCGAAGCATCGGTAACTTGCTCTTTTTTGCCATCATTCACAGCTTCTTTGAATTCTTTTACCGCCCCACCAAGATCACTACCGATATTACGTAGTTTTTTTGTGCCAAAAATCAACACCACAATGACTAATACAATTAACCAATGCCAAATGCTAAATGAACCCATATTGCTCTCCTAATTAATCTTAACGCACAAAACCTACAGATGCTAACCTTTAGGCATCTACATCTAGAGACTTTATATCTTCGTTAAAATTTCTCCGCCACCAAATATATGTATATGCAAATGAAAGACTTCTTGCCCGCCTTCAACACCGGTATTAATCATGGTGCGAAAGCCTTTCAAACATTGTTCCGCAGCAAGCTTAGGCGCTAACAATAGTATTTTTCCCAATAACTCTTGCTGAGCTGCATCGCAATGTTGCAGACTTGTGACATGCTGTTTTGGTACGATCATAAAATGCACAGGTGCGATTGGTTTAATATCGTTAAATGCAATGACATCATTGTCTTCGTAAATTTTTTTTGCAGGAATAGTGCCTGCAATAATTTTACAAAATATACAATCGTTAGCCATTACTTCGCTCGACTTTCTTTCTCTACAATACCAGACAAACCCTCGCGCCGCGCCAACTCATCCAAGACATCTTGCGGTTTTAAATCAGCCTTGGACAACATAATAAGTGTGTGAAACCACAAGTCTGCTGTTTCATAAACAATCTGTTGTTTATCATTATCTTTAGCGGCAAGCACAACTTCAATAGCTTCTTCGCCGACTTTTTTTAATATACTGTCCATGCCTTTAGCATATAACTTAGCTACATAGGAAGTGTTAGGGTCAGCATTTTTACGCTGCTCTAGCAACTCACTTAATCTATCTAAAATATCACTCATGCTGTTCTGTTATAAATATCTTCTGGGTTTTTGATGATCGGCTGATCGATATTCCATACTGGATGTCTAGCGTCGATGTGTGCTAACTTTTTGAAGAAGCAATTATGTCTTCCCGTATGGCAAGCAATTCCACCCACTTGTTCAACATTTAACAAAATAACATCTTCATCACAGTCTAAACGGATGTCATGGACTAATTGCTGATGACCAGATTCTTCACCTTTACGCCATAATTTATTACGTGAGCGTGACCAATAGACGGCTTGTTTAGTCTGCGCTGTAAGTTGTAATGCTTCGCGATTCATCCACGCAAACATCAGCACTTTATTGCTGCCATGTTCTTGTGCAATGACTGGCACAAGACCATTTGCATCAAAATTTATTTCATCTAACCAGCTCAAGTTCTCACCTCAATACCGTGTTGTTGCATATACTGTTTAGCTTCTTGTACAGTGTATTCGCCATAGTGAAAAATACTCGCGGCAAGCACTGCATCTGCACCACCTACTTTTACACCATCCACCAAATGCTGCAAGTTACCTACACCGCCAGAAGCAATAATTGGCACATCAACTGCATCTGAAATTGCTTTGTTTAATGGGTTATTAAAACCTATTTTAGTACCGTCGCGATCCATACTAGTTACTAGCAGCTCGCCCGCGCCCAAGCTTACCATGTGTTTAGCCCAAGCCACTGCTTCTAGCCCTGTGGCTTTACGACCACCGTGAGTGAATACTTCCCAACGAGCATCATCACCATCACCAACTTGTTTAACATCTATCGCCACCACAATACACTGTGAGCCAAACCGACTTGCGGCGTCTGCCACCATTTGTGGATTCACCACCGCAGTGGTGTTGATACTCACCTTATCTGCACCAGCATTTAGCAGACGACGTACATCCTCCACTTCGCGCACGCCACCGCCAACAGTAAGCGGAATAAACACTTGCGAGGCTACTTGCTCGATAATACCTAAAATTAAACCACGATTATCTGAGCTTGCTGTTATATCCAAAAACGTGAGTTCGTCTGCGCCTTGTTCATCGTATCGACGTGCAATCTCAACAGGGTCACCTGCATCGCGCAATTCTAAAAAGTTAATACCTTTTACAACGCGACCATTGGTTACATCTAAGCAAGGGATTATGCGCTTAGCTAAACTCATATTCCTGGACTCATATTGCTGGACTCATATTTGTGAATTCATTTATTTAGCACTAATACTTAAAACTAAGCTCATCAGCAAGTTTTTGTGCTTCGGCAAAATCTAATGTGCCTTCGTAAATTGCACGGCCCGTAATGGTGCCAATAATACCTTCACTCGCTACTGCGCAAAGACGTCTCACATCTTCTAAATTGGTGACACCTCCTGATGCAATCACGGGAATTGTTAGGGCTTGCGCTAGCGCTACTGTTGCCTCAATGTTCACACCCGTTAGCATGCCATCGCGACCAATATCGGTATACACGATTGAGCTCACACCATAATCTTCAAACTTTTTGGCTAAATCAATCACATCATGCCCTGTTAATTTAGACCATCCATCAACTGCAACTTTGCCATCTTTCGCATCTAAACCAACGATTACTTGACCTGGAAATGCATCACATGCTTCATGTAAAAATCCTGGGTTTTTCACTGCCGCAGTCCCAATAATGACATAGTCAATACCGCTATCCAAATAGCGCTCAATGGTGTCTAAATCACGAATACCCCCACCGAGTTGTATAGGAATTTCCCCACCAACACTTTTTACAATGGCTTTAATAGCGGCTTCGTTAATGGGCTTACCAGCAAACGCACCATTTAAATCAACTAAATGTAAACGCCTACCACCGCGCTCTACCCAATGTCGTGCCATTGCACCAGGGTCTTCTGAAAACACAGTTGATTCCTCCATCAAGCCTTGTTTGAGCCTAACGCAGTGACCATCTTTTAAATCAATTGCAGGAATAATTAACATAATAAATTGAATGGTATAAATTAAATTGAATGAGGGAGTCTAGCTACTTTTAGATGATGTTAAATCTTACCATCCCAGCCGACAAAATTACTGAGTAATTGCAAGCCTGCTGTAGCGCTTTTTTCTGGATGGAATTGTACGGCGAATACATTATTAGTCGCAACCGCACTCGTGAACTGCTTAGGGTACTCACTGTAACCCGCTATTAGGGCGCTATCCTCTGGTTGCACATAATAGCTATGCACATAATAAAAACGCGCATCATCGGCAATGTTATGCCACAACGGATGTGTATTTTTTTGCTGAGTCACTTGATTCCAACCCATGTGCGGCACTTTAAGTTTGCTGCCGTTACCATCTACCATGGCGTGAGGAGCAAAACGCTTAACTGAACCTTTAAGCAACCCTAAGCCTAGCACATTACCCTCTTCAGATTGCTCAAACAGCATTTGCAAACCAATACAAATACCTAAAAATGGCTTAGTTTTATAGGATTGCGTTACTGCATCACGTAAGCCTCGGCTATTTAACTCCCGCATACAATCTGGCATGGCGCCCTGCCCTGGAAATACCACATGCGTTGCATTGAGTATACGATCAGCATCACTCGTTACAATCACAAGGGCATTAGGTGCCACATGCTCTAAAGCTTTAGACACTGAGCGTAAATTACCCATGCCATAATCAACTACTGCAATTTCTACTTGTTTCATTGGCTTTAATAGTGTTTTACTAACAATACTTTAATATTGCAAGTGGCTACAAACTGCCCTTTGTTGAAGGCATAATGCCTGCCATACGCGGGTCTAACTCAATCGCCATGCGTAAAGCGCGACCAAACGCCTTGAAAATAGTTTCGGCCTGATGGTGCGCATTATGACCTTTTAGATTATCAATATGCAAACTAACATTAGCGTGATTAACAAAACCTTGGAAAAACTCATGTACTAAATCCACATCAAACTCACCGATAGTGGCGCGAGTAAAAACACAGCCAAAAGATAAACCTGGACGACCTGAAATATCTAGCACTACGCGCGATAAAGCTTCATCCAATGGCACATAAGCATACCCATAGCGACGAATACCTTTTTTATCACCAACCGCTTTGGCAAAAGCTTGACCCAACGTGATGCCAATATCTTCAACGGTGTGATGCGCATCAATATGCAAATCACCTTTTGCTTGCACAGTGATATCCATCATGCCGTGGCGTGCAATTTGATCCATCATGTGATCTAAAAAACCAATACCACTATTAAAATTAGAAACCCCTGTACCATCTAAATTAAGGCTGACAGTAATCTGAGTTTCTAGTGTATTACGAGTTATTTCGGCACTACGCATTTGGCTAAATCCATCACTTATTTAAGTACTGCATTATTTCAACGTTGTTTATTTTAACCCATCTAGCATTCACTTGGCATTTACAATTGCCTAATGGTAGCGTTAAAAGTCTTATATTTAAGTATGTAAAAACAAAAACCCCAGTGTAGGCTGGGGTTTTGTTCTGATTTGTAGTAATAAATTACTCAAATCATATGACTAATTTTAAAAACTATTAACTAAATAACCCTTTTAACCAGCCGAATAAACCACCACTTGTTTGAGCACCATGTGCAATCGCTGTAATTTCAGCAGCAGATGCAGCAGGATCAGCAGCACCGTAGATTGCAGCACCAGCAACAATGATAGTTGCGCCAGCATCACGTACTTGCGCAGTTGTTGCCGCTTTTACGCCACCAGCTACTGAAATATCGACACCTAAATTTAAAGCAGAAACCATGCTTAAATCATTAAATGGTGTTTGACCAGCCGCTTGTTGATCTAAACCAGTATGTACGCCAATAATATGCGCACCTAATTTAGCTACTTCAATCGTACGGGCTTTTTTATCAGTAACGTTGATTAAATCAACTTGTGCTTTTTTACCATACTTATTTGCAACATCAATAACACCTTTAATAGTACCGATATCCGCAGTACCTAAAACTGTACAAATATCAGCACCTGCTTTGTAAAATGGCTCAGCTTCGTAAAAACCAGCATCCATGGTTTTTAAATCAACTAAAATTTTATTATTTGGAAATTTTGCGCGTAATGTTTTAAGTAAATCAATACCATTGTGTTTAATACAAGGTGTACCAATCTCTAAAATATCTACATGTGGCGCTACTTTAGTAGCTAATGCAACCGTTGCGTCGAAATCTAGTGAGTCTAGAGCCATTTGGGTTTGTGCCATTGTACTTCCTCCAACTTGCTTAATATTCAAGCAATTAACTTAAGCCAATAGGATTTAAGCCAAACACTTTAAATATTAGATTAATAAATGAAATAGGGTTTTTGCACTATGCGTACATTTCATCATAATAACCGTAGTTAGGCAAAAATACTCAATAAATTCATGCGAATTAATGGCTAATTAATGAAATTAGTTCAAAATATTTACATTATTTTCTGGATGGAATTAAAAATGTAGCGTTTTAATTTAATTTTTTGGCGTATTTAATACTTTTTCTAGCTTTAATCAGAGATTTTTTTCAATATACGACTGAGTGCATTAACTAACAATGCAGACTCTTCATTTGTGCCGATAGTAATACGTAAGTAATCAGATATACGTGCTGGCATTTTGAAATGTCGCACAATAATGCCATGTTCGCGCAGTTGTGAGGTCAGTACCTCGCCTTTTTGTGTGGCGTGTTTTACAAAAATGAAATTTGCACCAGATGGCAATATATCAAAGTCCAAGTTGATTAAGTCTTTTATCAAATACTCACGCGTTGCAATGACCTTTTTGCAAGTTTCACTAAAATAATCAACATCTTGCATTGCTGCTATTGCACCAGCTGAAGCAAAGCGATCAATAGGATATGAATTAAAACTATCTTTAACACGCATCAAGGCTTCAATTAAATGTGGTTGTCCAATCGCATAACCTACACGTAATCCAGCCAGTGAACGGGCTTTTGATAGGGTATGCGTTACAAGTAAATTAGGGTATGTATTTATTAAACCCACCGCTGATTGCGTACCAAAATCTACATAAGCTTCATCCACTACCACTACAGACTGTGTGTTCGATTTAAGCAAAAGTTCTATTTCCAATAATGCCAAAGGTATGCCAGTGGGTGCATTAGGATTAGGGAAAATAATGCCGCCGTTTGGTATAAGATAATCCTCAATTTGGATTTCAAATTGACTGTTTAGAGGAATTGTTTGAAATGTAATCTCATACAAACCACAATAAACTGGATAAAAGCTATAGCTAATATCAGGGAACAGCAAAGGCAAATCATGCTTAAGCAAAGCCTGAAACACATGCGCTAATACTTCATCAGAGCCATTTCCCACAAATACTTGATGGCTTTGTATGCCGCATGCACTGTGTGCTTCTGCGATGGCGGCTTTCAACGCATCAGAGTTAGGATCTGGATATAAGCGAAGGCTATCTGTTGCTTCGGCTTTTAGTGCGGTGATGACTTTAGGGCTTGGACCATAAGGGTTCTCGTTAGTGTTAAGCTTAACTAGATTAGCTAATTTAGGCTGCTCACCTGGCACATAGGGCGTGAGCTTATGGACGATATTGCTCCAAAATTGACTCATCATTAAGCCTTTAGCCGATATTCAGCGCTACGTGCATGCGCTTGTAGTCCTTCACCATAAGCCAGCGTTGCAGCGACTTTACCTAGCACTTGCGCGCCAGCGCTCGACACCATGATCATACTTGAGCGTTTTTGAAAATCATAAACACCCAATGGTGAGCTAAAACGCGCTGTACGTGAAGTTGGTAGTACGTGGTTTGGGCCTGCACAATAATCGCCAAGCGCTTCACAAGTATCACGACCCATAAATATGGCGCCAGCATGTTTAATTTTTTTGCTGAAATCTAGCGGATTCTCCAGAGATAATTCTAAATGTTCTGGCGCAATATAATTGCTAATTTTAGCCGCCTCATCTAAATCACGCACTAAAATTAAAGCGCCTCGATCTTGAAATGAGGTCTTAATAATATCTTTGCGTGGCATTTCTTCAACCAAACGATTGATGCTCTCCGTTACTTGATCTAAAAACCCAGCATCTGGGCTTAACAAAATAGCTTGCGCGAGTTCATCATGTTCAGCCTGGCTAAACAAATCCATCGCTACCCAATCTGGATTAGTTTTGCCATCACAAATCACTAATATTTCTGAAGGTCCGGCGACCATATCAATGCCCACGACACCAAATACACGACGTTTAGCCGCTGCAACATAAGCATTACCAGGGCCAACAATTTTATCCACTTGCGGTACAGTATCAGTGCCATAGGCCAAGGCAGCAACAGCTTGCGCACCACCAATACAAAATACGCGATCTACGCCACATACTGCCGCCGCAGCTAAAACCAGCGCATTTCTCTCGCCATTAGGGGTAGGTACGACCATAATCAATTCTTTTACGCCGGCTACTTTGGCTGGAATCGCATTCATCAACACCGAAGATGGATAGGCCGCTTTACCACCTGGCACATATAAACCAACACGGTCTAATGCAGTAATTTGTTGACCAAGCAAAGTGCCGTCATCTTCGGTATAAGTCCAAG
>JAYVFU010000059.1:0-15921 GCA_043772865.1 Methylophilaceae bacterium | reverse complement strand
CATTGCATGATGAGCCAGCAGAAAATGGCAAGGCTGCATTTCGTTACATTAGTTCAGAGCCAACAGATGAGCCGCGGTGGGGATTGCTCTCAGCCATTGATTTGGCGAAAGGTAAAATCAAATGGCAAAACAAAACTGAACAGCCTTTAATTGGTGGTGTTTTAGCCACTCAGGGTCATTTGCTGTTTATGGGCGAGGGTAACGGTCATTTTAACGCTTACCAAAATCAGACAGGTGAGTTGTTGTGGAGTACGAAAATAGAGGCTGGCGTTAATGCCCCAGCTATTACTTATGAAATTGACGGTGTGCAATACGTGGCAGTGGCTGTGGGTGGTAATGCGATATTTAACTATAAATCGGGCGATATTGTTGCTGTGTATGCCTTGCCGAACTCCAAATAGACTAGTTCAATGATATAAAAAACGCCAATAGTCATAACTATTGGCGTTTGGCTTTTTTACTTGCTATGAGTTTAATTAAAAATTTACTTTGATATTAAAGTGGTGCGCGTTGACCACAGAAGAAGCCAACTGCAAAGTTTGCTGTTTCAAACGTTATGCGACTTCCACCAGGAAAATAAAGCACATCTCCCACAGAAGCCGTTACTTTTTGACCCGTTGTATCAGAAATGATAAATTCACCATCTACGATGATTTTCATCTCTTCGTAATCATAGTCATAAACTAGTTTTTCGCCTTTTTCTAGGCGGAAAAAACCTGCACAAATGGTTTTTTCTTTATCTGCCGATACAAAAGTATCACCTAACCATGCCGGTACGTTAGGCACGTTCATTGAAGGCTGTTTGTCTTTAATGGCCTGTTGTTTGTATTGAAAAGGTTTTCCTGAAAATGGTATGCCTGACATGTTATTTTCTCCTGTTGATTGATTTTTAAGTGATTCATCATAAATCGCTAAACGGCTATCCAACAATCACACTTAGGGTGTACTCTCAAAGGGGCATTAAAATGCAAAATAGTGCTGATAATTTGAATTTTTAACTTTACATAGTAATGAAAACAGCAAAAATGCAGCTTTTTACAACTTATTTATTCACCGCAATTGCTGCAATGTTATGGGGTGCTAACTTTAATTTGGCTATACCTGTACTTGCGGAAATGCACCCCTATGTTGCCGCCGCTAGCCGTTATGTGATTGCAGCCGCTATCATGTACTTAATTACGCTGTATCGAGGTGAAAGCATCCCTATTCGTTATGCTAAAAGTTATATTGTTCTTGGGCTGCTAGGTGTTTTTGGCTATAACTTGTTCTTCTTTTTGGGCATGCAAACGACTTCAGCCGTTAATGGTGCACTTATTCTGGCCCTCAATCCTTTACTTACCAGCATCGTTGCGTATTTAATGTTAGGGGAAAAGCTAGGCTACATACAAATTCTGGCTTTTGCCGTCGGTTTAATGGGTGTTGCAATTGTCGTGTTAGGCGCAGGTGCTAAATTACAGCTAGCTATTGGCGATGTGCTTATTTTTGGCGCTGCATTAAGCTGGGCATTTTACAATGTATTGGTAAAACAGTTAATGCCTAAGGACATCAGCGGCTTTGCAGCTACTACGGGCATTATGGTTGTTGGGGCGATTGCTCTTAGTGTAGTTGCAATGGTGAGCGGGCAACAATTTACCATGCCTAGTGTACATGCAGGAATCCCGCTACTTATTATGGCTATTGGGGGCGGTGTACTGGCCTATTTATTTTGGAATGCAGGTGTCGCTAAGTTAGGCGCAACACAAGCCGCAATTTTTTTAAACCTAGTGCCCATTACATCAATGGTGATTTCAGCTTTTGAAGGAAACCCGCCTAATCGCGCCCAGTTAATTGGTGGTGTGTTGGTAATAGGTGCTGTTATTACTTCTGCCAAGCTATCCAACGGAAAAATTAAGTAAGCAAATTCTAATTGGCTAGCAGTTAATCTGGCACTTAATCTGGCGCTTAATTTAGCTAGCTAAAATTTATTCAGTCATTTAAAAACTCAATTCAAGCGGATTTTAATATTCGTCAACAACTACTTCTTTAGTAGTACACCCTTAAGAGACTTTTTAATCAGTAGTCATTTCGTTACTGTATTTCTATATTAATTCACTTCATTTAGTGATTGGAAATAGACCAATGGAACGTGGGTATTGGATTAGAAGTAAGCCTGTTTACACCACATTAGTATGGCAGCAAGCGGCAACCATGCACTTGGTATTGGCGGAGGGTAATGCTGGTGGCTTAGCAACTATCAAGCTATTTCAGCAAATGCAGCCGCTACAACCGATTACTGTAATGATGGTAAAAGATAAAATTTCGGATGTTGATTACAGTGTAGTTTTAAAAAAAATCGTCCCCGATGATTTGTTGGTTTTTGAAACTGCTGATGAAGCCTTAAACGCGCTCCATCAGTTTTTACCACAAGCGTTTATGGGCTTACGCATTTATGTTGCTGGCAGCGAGAAGTTTATGTGGTCAATCGCTGAAGCTGTGCATCAGTATGGGATTGATGATGGTGACGTGCATAAAGAACTTTGCGGCACATTGGCACGCTCAGTCTATTGTGTGCACTGCAAGGCAATTACCCATGATGCACACACCAATATCAAAAAATGTTGTCGCTGTGGCAGGTTGTTGTTGGTGCGAGATCATTTTTCACGTCGATTAGGTGCTTATATGGGCTTAATGGTCGATGCGGAATCTCCTGGTGAAGTGCCGGAAATTGAGGAGATTTACCCATGAGTCACGCCGCGACTCACCTTTTTAACGTCACTGTGACAAGCGTTGAGCAAATTACGCCATTAGTTAAACATTTCACATTTGAGCGTGATGACAATAAAGAATTTCCAGCTTTTTCTGGTGGCAGCCATATTGTTGTTGCCATGAATATCGCTGGTCGAATCCACCGTAATCCTTACTCATTAATGGGCTCACCAGAACAAACCAGCGCTTATCACATTGCAGTGCGTCGCCAAGAGCATTCACGTGGTGGCTCAGTGCATATGCATGACCATGTAAAAATCGGCACACAATTACAAATTACCTACCCTGTTAATTTGTTTGGTTTAGATAAAATGGCACGCAAACATATTTTAATCGCAGGTGGCATTGGCATTACGCCATTTATGTCACAAATAGAAGATCTGCTAAGAAATAACGCACACTATGAGTTGCATTATGCTTATCGTTCTGCCGAACATGGTGCTTTTAGTGAGCACTTGGTGAATAAGTGTGGCGATAACGTGCATTTTTATATCGAAAGTGAAGGTCGTAAACTCAATCTACATGCTTTACTGAGTACACAGCCATTAGGTACTCATGTTTATGTTTGTGGCCCTAACGCGATGGTAATTGGCATGATAGAAACAGCGCGTGCGTTAGGTTGGCCAGAAAAACATATCCACAGTGAGCAGTTCTCCGCGCCCCCATCTGGGGAGCCATTTAAGTTAAGGCTCACTCAATCTAATATCGAAATTACCGTACCTTATGAGCTCAGTATGCTAGAAGCTATTGAAGCGGCAGGTGTTGATGCCCCTTATTTATGTCGTGGTGGTGCCTGTGGTCGCTGCGAGATTGAAGTGCTAAGTTGCGATGGTGCACTGATTCATAATGACCATTTTTTAACGGATGCTGAAAAGGCATCCAATAAAAAAATCATGCCTTGTGTATCGCGTGCTAAATGTGAATTACTAGAATTAAATTTATAAAAATACCGAATCAGATTGAATAATAGATGTGACACAAAGGAAACATCATGAATTTAGCTTTTAAAAAACAAACTTTTCGCGATGATTACAGTTATCGAAATTCTCCTGCAGCTATCAAGCGTTTTCCGTTTCCATTTGCTGAAGATGCTTATATGTATTCAGTGAATATCGAGCCACATGCAAATGGCGCAAAAGACTCGGTCAATGAATTTGCATTTGATATAGACGAACATTATGTATCGGAGTGTGAAGATAAAGCTAAAACACTCGCGCTAGATTCAGCACGCTATCAATCATTGCCGCATATGATGGATGCACAGTGGGATTTTTTAGAGCTAACGATGAATTCAATGTCAGCCGATTATCCAGCACTGTTTTCTTTGGAAAAAGATGGCAAACAGTGGACTTGGCAAAACAAACCTTTAGGCATTAAAACTACATTTATATTTGGCGATGCCTCTACGTTGCAATTTGAAAATGCACTGATAGAGCCATTTGAGTACATAGGGCGGCAGGTACAAGGCGATTTTGTATTGCTTGATCAGCGCAAAGGCACTTTGTTTGCTGACGCTGGCTTTATTACGAGTCAGGCAGATTGGTCATTAGCATTTAATATGGGGATGGCTTGGCATGAGTGGCATGGCCCAGTACCGCAAGTTACTAAGTTAGGAGTGATGGAAAGAGCGCTGAAGTACTTGATGAATTTGCAGTTAGGTAGCCCAGTGCGTCGTCTTAACTGGACCATGACCATTAACCCAAGGTTAGATACATCGCCAGAGAATTATCCATTATGGGGTGGGGATCGTAATACAGTCACCTTAGAAAATGTCGGCGATTTAGTGCATCTTCGTGTTGAGTTACAGGCATTATTTAGGTTGCCACGTAGTAATGGCATCGTGTTTAGTATTCGCTGCTATTTGATTAATATGAATGAATTATCAACCTATCCACGCTGGGCAAAACGTTTTCATCGTGTTTTAAAAGGGCTGCATCCAGATTTGATTGAATATAAAGGGTTGACTAAATTCCGCCAGACAACAATTGATTGGTTAGCCAAGTTTGATGATGGTGCTGATTTAGGTATTGGCACCCAGCCAGAATAAATGCAAAGAGGTAACTTCAGCTATTAACCTCGGCTGTTAACTTCAGCTATTAACTTCATCAAGAAAAAGTTTTTGGAAATTTACAATCAGTTCGGTTTGGCCTTGATTAGATATATCTGTGATAAAGCCTTCAAGCGCAAGTAGTTCACCAGCGCTTGAAAACACACCTTTACCTTGTTCCCAAACCCATTTTGTACCGCCAGAGCGTGTGATGATGCGATATACCACTTGGAATTTTTGACCAGTTTCTACTTTTTTCTGAACAGCGTCACGGGTGATAGCTCTATCATCGGCATGAATAATTTGCATATAAGAAAAATGGGGGTTATCCATCATTTCGTAAGGTTCATAACCTGTTACATCTACACAACCATCACTGACAAACTCAAAGCTCCAGTGTTTATCATTTTTGCAACGATAAATCATGCCAGGCGTGTTGTTTAAAAGCGTGCTTAACAGTCGACGATTAGTACGTAAGCTAGCTTCATTGATTTTCATCTGGCTAATATCGGTCAATGTGCCAATTACGCTAGAGCGCTCACTTTTGTAAGTAGTTGTATTTTGTGCACGAAACTCTACCCAATGTGAATCACCATTTTTACCAATTAAGCGAAACTCAACATTAGATTTATTGCGCTTACCTTGAATAAGGGAGTTAATACGCGCTTCTGCTAGTGGTTTATCTTCGGGATGTATAAATGATAACAATGGCTTATTTAAGCTATCTTGTAGGTTGTAATCTAGAAGGGCCTCCCAAGAGGCATTTAAGAAAATGAGCTGTTGATTGACATTTAAATGGAAAACAACTTGCTCAATTTGGTTAATCAGTAATTGATAGTTGGATTGATCAATGTAATCCGAATTTTTAGCATTAATGGATGCAACCGATGAAAACTGTAAAAGATTTAAGTCTGGGTTTTCTTCATGCAATGGTGATAATGAAATATGCGCTGGCAACAAACTGCCATCTAAAGAGAGTAAGCGAATCTTTAAAGCCTCTTTTTTTTCAGCCTCATTTGTTGATTGTGCATTTAGTGCAAATAATATCGCTAAATGTTGGTGATCTTCAGGGTGAATAATATTGGTAATTGGCATGCCTAAAATTTGATCAGTCATGCCTCGCATACCAAGCTCATTTAAAAAAGCTTTATTGGCAAACACCACGTTGTAGCCATCAATCACCGCTGCTGGTGTTGATAAATGACTAGAAATATTATTTGCCCAGTTAGATTTGTTTAGACTAGTTTGTTTGCGATTGCTAGTGGCGCGGCTAGTAAGAATTGGGTAGATAGCAATCATCATGACGGTTGATAAAAAAGTGATGGCTGCAATAAGCAAGGCAGATAAGTGGATTTTGAAATGGGCGTTATCTACCCACCAAGTATTAAAGACGAGCATAAAAATGATACTAAGCACTACCGTGCTGAAAACATATAAACTCATAGACAGTTTGGCCTTAAACAATAAATATCAATAATAACTTTTTTAAATTAGCCCCTATTTTTATAGGCAATATTGCTTGGAGTGTCGGTTGGATATTAGGCTTAAACTAGCGCAAACAATGAGTAATATCAAACGTCTGTTGAAGCATACGCTTTATATGCGCCTAGTTATATTACTCTTTTGTATTATATCTACCGCTGTACTTATGCAGGCAGGTTCACTTTTTTTGCTTGATTACATCCCAACTAGTAGTAGTGCGATTCGTAAAATTTATCAACAGGTAATATTTTGGAATCATCAAATTGATACCTCGCGTAGCAAAAATTTTGACGAGTTTCAAATAGCTATGCAGCATTTAAAAAACTTACCAGCTGCAGATATTGGTTTGGAACTGTCATGGCTGCAAAGTCGTGATGACGCCAAAATTTATCAAGCTTACACAGCGCTTGAAATCGCCCAGATTAACCTTAATCAGGCGCTAATTCACCAAGACTTGCTTAATACTCAAATTACTAAAATGACACATTTAGTGAGCGCTTATGAAAACTTAGCTGTTGCATTGCAGCGAGATGTAGATGCTAAGCAATCTGTAGTCTCGCTATTACAGTTGGTTAGTCTGTTTTTTATTATTAGCTGCTTAGGTGCAATTGCGTTAGGCGCTAGAAAATTGTTAGTGGATAGATTAGATGCCTTAGTTTCGTTTGTTCCACAAAAGCATGTAAATGATAACTTACATAATGGGGTAGATGAGTTTGCTGAGCTGGAGCAGTTAGTTTATGTGATATCTGCGCGGTTAGAAGGTTTTAAAGCCGAAACACAATGGTTTAACCAAACAAGTAGTGAGCGGCTGCGGCGTATGATTCGCTCACAAGATTTTCTATATAAATTTGTAGAATCAGTGAACACTACTTCGCTAAGCGAAACAACTTTGCGTAAAGGTTTATATCAATTAGAAAAAGCGTTAAATGTTAATAATGTCGCGTTAATATTTACAGAAAATGATGCAGGAATCGCATCTGAACGTATGCTTTTTTCACACCATAAGCCAGCAAGCCTCAAATTAGATTTGCTTGAAGATTTAACTACCTCAAGCGTTGTGCGATATTTTTGTCTTAATGGTGAGGGCATCAATACCCAGCATTTAGCGGTTGGCTTTACTACAACATCGGGCGCTTTAGGTGTGTTAAAAGTAGAGGCTGATGCCGATTATTTATTCGATGAAACTGAAACGCAATTAGTTGAAGTCACAGCTGAATTACTTTCCATGATTATGGGATTTCAAGATAGAGAACAAGAAGGGCGCAGAATGGCACTGTTAGAAGAGCGCGCCGCAATTGCACGTGAACTGCATGATTCTTTAGCACAGTCGCTTTCTTTCATGAAAATTCAAATATCACGATTGCAATCCAGCGCAGCTAATAAAATGTCTTTTACTACACTACAATCCATTGTAAATGAGCTGCGTGAAGGTTTAGATAGTGCGTATAAAGAATTACGTGAGTTATTGGCTACCTTTCGTGTACACATCGATGTAAGAGGCTTAAACTTTGCTGTGCAATCTGCAATTGATGAGTTTATACAGCGCTCTAACCTTACTATTACGCTTGATAATCGCTTAGTAAATTGTCGTTTAACCGTCAATGAGGAGTTTCATGTACTGCATGTGATTCGCGAGGCATTATCCAATATTGTTCGACATTCTGGTGCCACAACCGTCAACGTGGTGTTGGTTTTACAACCTAGCGGTTTAGTCAGTGTGCTAATTGATGATGACGGAATTGGTTATGCTGCTAAGCAGGAAGAGTCGGGTCATTACGGGCAAAGCATTATGAAAGAGCGTGCTTACAGCTTGGGTGGCGATATCAGTGTGTTACGTCGTAGAAAAGGCGGCACACGTGTGCGCTTAGTATTTACGCCCAAATTACCACAGTAAGTTTATGTTACTCAGCTTTAATGAGGTATATCAATGCTGGTGTAAATAGGTTGGCAGCAGTAATTTGTTAAAAAAAGGAATATTAATGACTGAATTCTATAAGGTTTTTTTAATTGATGATCACGCCTTGTTTCGTAAAGGCGTGGGTCAGATTATTAATGCTGACCCTAGTTTTGAAGTGATTGGTGAGGCATCATCTGGGCAAGAAGGATTAGATTTAGCGCAAATATTGCGACCAGATTTAGTGCTTATCGATTTGAATATGAAAGGCTTAAACGGTATTGAAACCTTAAGGCGTTTTAAAGAAACGGATTTAGTCGCCAAGTTTATTGTGATTACTGTATCGGATGCTGAGGATGACTTATTAGAGGCATTGCGCGCGGGGGCTGATGGTTATTTGTTAAAAGACATGGATCCTGAAGACTTATGTGCCAACATTAAAAAAGTGGCTGGAGGCATGACAGTTATTCAAGATACCCTCACAGAGATTTTAAAACAAGCGCTGCTTGACCCAAAATTAAGTAGAAAAGGCAAAGAAGTTTCACTTACCGAACGCGAGCAAGAAATTTTACAATGCTTGGCAAATGGCTTGAACAACAAAACGATTGCACGCAACCTTGGCATAAGCAATACAACAGTTAAAGTGCATATCAAGCATTTGCTCAGCAAGCTAAAATTAACAAGCCGACTTGAAGCTGCTGTGTGGGCACACAATAAAAAATAGCGGTTTTTAAATCTATTTTTTAAAGCGGTTTATAAACATTATATTTAAAATCCTTGGTGACTAAATTTTGTATAACATAAGTTACAATTGTTTCATAAAAGTAAACGTTTTTATTATTTTAATTGAAAAGAGCACATCATGAGTGAAAATATTGTATTGCGAGTTGGCGAGGCTTTAGTAGCTGGTGGCCCTGTAGGTACAGCTGCCGAACCTGAAGTTGCTATTGGTGAAATGAGTGGTCCAATGGGCGTGGCATTTGCAAATTTATTAGGCGACCAAGTAAAAGGGCATACACGTGTATTAGCACTTTTAAATACCGATGTGATGGTACGACCTGCAACTATTATGGTGAGTAAAGTCACCGTAAAAGACAGCAAATATACTAATATCCTCATGGGTACAGTACAAGCGGCGGTGGCTCATGGCGTATTAGATGCGGTACGCAGCGGTGATATTCCAAAAGAAAAAGCAAATGATTTAGGCATTATCGTCTCTGTTTGGTTAAACCCGCTGATAACGGAACAAAAAGATCTGGATCATCAAGTTTTATTTAATATTCACCGTGAAGCAACAGCCAAAGCCATTCGTAAAGCGATGCGTAATGAGCCCAGCATTGATTGGCTGCTAGATAATCAAGATAAAATTGTACATAAATACTTTCAAATGGGGCTCGACGGAAAAATTTAGCTTGAGTTTCAGTTGTTTTTATTAAATGTTTATTAATGATGGGGGAATAAGTACTGGCTAAATGCCGAAAACTGAGTTCTAGACTAGTCTGCCGCCACTAATGTATTGCTAAGAGTGAGATGGAATCAATCGAGACTGACCCTCTGTTGATTTTATACAATTGCCCCACCGTGTATTTAATCTAAAAACCAAGTCATGGTTTGTGCTGCATCATGTGTATTCGCATAATTTCTTGCTGCTTGAGCATTGTCAGCTACTGTGGCGCCTGGCAAGGTAGGTACGTTTAATGGTGGCATGGTTGTTTCCTTTCAAATGATGACTGAATGATAGAGATACATTTTGTTAGCTAGTGCTCGTTTAATCCCAATAGTATTGATACCAATTTTTGGTTAAGTTGATATTGCAAGAGGTTTGCCCTTTATCAAATCGGCATTCTGCCTTTGATTGAACAAACTGAGTTTCCTTAGGGTTGGGGAGGTCGAGTGGGCTTTCTAAATAAATATACCCTTCATACTCGCGCATCGGTATGGTCATTGCGGATGGCTTACCGTATCGAATGCCATAACTAGTACCCACTTGTAAAAATAATGCACGGTACTCATTCCAGCGTGTCTCACTCATGCCAATATCACCTGGCTCAATCATTGCATGATCGTTATTTTTAATTTTGATATAGTCTGGCGTGATGACAGTCTGGTTACTATCCTCATGTGCCATTGCAACTATCAGGTTAAATGCAGCTTCGTTTTCAAAAAAATGTTGTCTTAAAGCTTCTTAGGTTGGGGGCTTAGAACAGGCAGCAAACAATAGGGGATAAACCATGATTAAACCTAAGACTTTCAATGAGAAAATGGGGTTGGACTCTGTGGATAGCGTTGTATTGTTGTCATTATTTAAATTCACGCTTCTTCCTTTTGTCTTCAACCGTAACTGAGAGGATAACCTTTTTCTGGATTTTCTGGCAGGCTGTAAGGTGCGGTGGTAGGCATAACTTTCTCCTAAAAATAGATTTAAAAATTTCTTAATATTAAAATAGTTACTCTTGCTTTAATGCGAATTTTTCGCTGAACATGTACCAATTTTTTCTCAACACAATGTAGCAAGATTGACTTGGCATAATGGGTTGACATTCAGAGGATTTTTTGAAAAATTTAGGCGGTGGGTATTCCATATATACGTAGCCTGAATCATTTTCAGCCTTAGAATGAAACCAAACCTGTCGTTTAATTGGCTTGTCGTATTGATATATCATTTGAAATTCATTAGCCCGCATCAATAATTTTTTATAGTCACTCCATCTTTCATCTGTAATGCCTTGATTACTAGTAAATTTATAACAAAATTCATATTCAATATTATTATTTTTGTAAGCTGGGCAATTACTTTTAATTTTTTTAAACGACTTAAACCCATTAACACTTATAGCAAATACATTAATATCATCACGCTGCATCTGTTCCAGTTTTGAAAATGCTTCAAAGTTTTTGTTAAAATTTTCTCGACTTTGATTTTCTCTGTAGTCCTTATATTGACTACAAGATGTCATCGTTAATATTAAAATGCTTAAAAGTACATATAAAACACAAAGCCTGTTAAATTTTATTTCTGTACCGCTCATGTTTCTACCTTCCTCACATAATTGGTTTGTGTATTGTTTTTTATTGTTGATACTTGTTTTTCATTATTTGCATTTCTCTCTTTACCGAACACTACCGCCTCATCCACATAAAGACCTTACGGAAGTTGATGCGTAATAAAAAGAATAGTGACTTAACTTTTCAATTTGTTGACAATTTATTCAAGTGATGTGTGGTCTGTTGGACTGAGTTACTCACAGCCTTATCGAATATTAGGATTTTTGATTGTTTAAGTAAGGCTTTGGCAATGGGAATACTTTGCTTTTGTTCATCATCCAAGTCTTTACCATGCATTACCAATGCTGGTTTGATAAGCTTGTGGTAGCTGCTAAATCGCTGTATTGATTTCTGCCAATTGATAGTCTTAGATGATTTGGTTAAAACTCCATGAGGGTTAGCCAGAATTAATTTGTCGTAAATCGTGCTTAAGAAAATGAATGTTGCTTGTGGTACTACACTAAAGTGATTACGCAATTGATTAGTCGAAACTAACAGTTAAACAAACTCATATAATTGCAATGAGTAAAAAGCCACAGGCACCTAATCTGCTACAAATTTAATTGTTTTAAATAAAAACGCGTCTAGCTTGTAACTGTGTTGTTTCCCAACCTAAGTGTTTGTAATAGCCAACAGCGGGTTCATTTTCAGTATCAACTAACAATTGCGCGCGTGTTGCGCCTTTATCTTGAGCCCATCTCAATACGTCGATGAGCAACATTTTACCTAGCCCTGCCGCGCGATAGTTTTTGCTAATAATCATGTCTTCCACCCATGCAGAAGTGGCGCCTTCTGAGGTTGAAATCACTAATTGTGCGCTGACCATACCAACCACTGAGCCGTCACCATTGCGTGCTACCTTGATTACGGCTTGATCTGGTTTGTTGAGCATTAAGCCTAAACCTGTTATTTGTTTTACAGTGTCTGGCTTAAAGTCTTTTTCTATACTAAATAACTCTGTAAGCAATTCGACAAGTGCAGGAATATCTTTATAAGTAGCATTGTTAATTTCAACATTAGTAATTTGAGTGGTTATCATTTTATTTAGCTATTCCTAATTCATCTTAAGCAATCATCAGTTATTCGTCTTCTGCCGCACTGGCTGGCATATCGTAATGGATGATAGCCAAAAAGCGTATCGGCATTTTGGTATGTTTTTCTGGGCGATGCGGTGTTTCTCCACGAAATGTCAGTGAGTCACCAGGTTCTAGCACAAATACTTCATCACCTACGCGATATTCTAATTCACCTTCTAGCATGTAAATAAACTCTGTACCCGCATGTTCAAAGCTAGGAAACTCTTCCCCAGGGTCTTCAAGGCTAATCAAAAAAGGGTCAAATAGTTTTTGTGGGCCTTGGTCATAAGCTAATAAGTGATAAGTGTGACCGCTGCGTGTACCACGACGCACCACCTCCATGCCTTGGCCTTTTTTTACAAATTGTGCCGTGCTGCTGGGTAGGTTGTAACTTTGAAATAAACGGGAAAGCGTCACCCCCAGCGCATTTGCCAGCTGTTCTAAGGTCTCTAAACTGGTGGATGACAACCCATTTTCAATTTTACTGAGCATGCCACGGCTAATGCCCGCTCTTTGTGAAACTTCGGCTAGGGTTAGGCTGTGTTGTAGCCTTAACTGATGAATTGTATTGCCTAAAAACCTGTCTAGTGCTTTACCTTGACCTTCTTGCTGAACATTTGATGGCTCTATACTAATAGAATCATTCATCACTTCATCTTTATTTGAGGCCATTGTTTAATGTACCTTTCTTTTTCTAATCGTTTTTTTACAGTGTTACTTCATGATCTTACAAGATAAATTATGAAAGTTGTAATGTATGTTTCATTACAATTAAATAAGTTTCACAAACTACTTGACAAGTATTTTTCTATTTGTTGTAATAAGTGTAAGTTTCATGTAGGTAAATAAAGTTTACACATTAATGTAAGTTTAGTTGTAAAGAATAAATGAATACATTGATTTAAGGATAAGGAATGGCATACCAGCTGTTGAAATTTGCGTTAGGTGGAAAATACAAAGAGCCGCGCTTTTTTAGAGATTGTCAGACCCCTAAAAAGTCTTACGATGCGATTATTATTGGCGGTGGTGGTCATGGCTTAGCCGCTGCTTATTATTTAGCTAAAGATCACGGCATCACTAATGTTGCTGTGCTAGAGCGTGGTTATATTGGTGGCGGTAATACTGGTCGTAATACCGCCATTATTCGTTCAAATTACTTAACACCCGATGGCGTTAATTTCTATGATGCTAGTGTTAAATTGTTTCAGGGTTTATCTACCGAGCTGGATATCAATTTGTTTTATACTAATCGTGGTCACTTTACCCTGGCCCACAGTGAATCCGCGATGCGAACCATGCGCTGGCGTGCAGAAGTCAACAAGCACGTTGGCGTAAAAAGCGAAGTAGTTGGCCCTGATGAAATTTCTAAAGCATGCCCACAGATTGATATTAGCTGTAGTGGTAAATCTCCAATTTTAGGTGCGCTTTATCATGAGCCTGGCTCAATTGCGCGACATGATGCTGTAGCTTGGGGATATGCACGTGGCGCCGACAGCATGGGGGTGGAAATTTTTCAGAACACCGAAGTAGAAAGCATTGACGTTAAGAATGGCCAAGTGCAGGGCGTGCAAACGAATCGTGGTTATATTGCTACGGGTAAGGTGTTATCTGCAGTGGCTGGCTTTACACCACGCATTACTAAAATGGTTAATCTAAAAACACCAATCGTGATTCAGCCTTTGCAGGCTTGCGTGAGTGAGCCGATGAAGCCATGGCTAGATACTATTTTGGTTTCAGGCAGCTTGCATGTTTACGTGAGCCAATCATCGCGCGGTGAATTGGTCATGGGTTCAGCGCTAGATCCATACGAAGTGCATCATACTAAGTCTACCTTTGATTTTGTCGAAGGGCTGACTTCACATATTACGGATATGTTTCCATTTCTATCTAACGTTAAAGTCGTTAGGCAATGGGCTGGCATGGCGGATGTGACGCCAGACTTTGCGCCATTAATGGGCATGACGCCCATCAAAGGCTTTTATTTGGATGCTGGTTGGGGTACTTGGGGTTTTAAAGCCACACCTATTAGCGGTAAAACCATGGCGCACACTTTAGCGCACGATAAAGCACATGATTTGATTCATTCATTCCGTTTATCTCGTTTTGAAGAGTACGAGCTAACAGGTGAAAAGGGCGCGGCTTCGGTTGGTCATTAACCAGAAGTCCATTAAAAGTAAATGCGAGATTCAACATGAAACTTCTTAACTGTCCCATGAACGGCCTTCGACCAATAGGTGAATTTATCTATGGCGGCGAGTATCGTGAGATGCCAAATCCTAATACCAGCAGTGATTTAGAGTGGGCGAGCTACGTACATTATCGCGACAATGCCCCTGGTGTAAAAAAAGAGTGGTGGCTTCACTCACCTAGTGGTACTTGGTTTATTGCAGTACGCAATACTTTGAGTGATGAAGTACTAAATACTTACTTATTTGGTAAAGCGCCCTTGGCTAACAATGAAAATCTAGATGATGAAAATCTAGGCGATGTAAAAAGTGTGGGGCTTTTAGTATGAGTACTCAAAATAAAGACCATATGCGCTTACCAAAAAAAGTGGGCGAATGGATTAATCGCGAAAAAGTCATCAAATTTAGTTTTGAAGGTAAATACTATACTGGCTATGAGGGAGACACCATTACCAGCGCGTTATGGGCCGCAGGGGTTAGGGTCTTAGGTCGCAGCTTTAAGTACCACCGCGCCCGTGGTGTGTTGAGTTTTGCGAATCATGATGTGAATATTTTAGTGACTGATGGTGTTGATACCAATATGCGTGCTGATGTTGTAGCCATACTATCAGGCATGGTGCTTAAGGTGGTGAATACTGAAGGCGGAGTAGTTAATGATAAGAAAAAAATCATTGATGCTATTTCGCCTCTGTTACCAGTTGGCTTTTATTACAAGGCTTTTCATAAGCCTGCCGCTTTATTTCCTTTTTGGGAAAAAGTCATACGTAAAGCCGCTGGCTTAGGCGTTGTGAACTTCAATTACCCGCGCATTACTCAACGTAAACTTAATGCCTATTGTGATGTGCTAGTTATAGGTGCAGGACCTTCTGGTTTATCCGCGGCACTTACAGCAGCATCTAATGGGCTGGAAGTAATATTAGTAGATGAAAATCAGCAACTAGGCGGTAGCTTGGTGTATGACCGCGCAGGTGGTGATGCGGCTAAAAGTATGTTTGATGAGCTCACTGCAAAAGTGGCAGATTCGCACAATATTCATGTATATACTGGCAGCTACGCCGCAGGCTATTATGCGGATCATATGGTGCCGATTGTGACAGCTAAAGGCATTACTAAAGTACGCGCCAAAGCTGTGATCGCGGCAACGGGTGTCTTTGAACAGCCGCCAATATTTAGAAATAATGATTTGCCTGGGGTTATGCTAGGCTCAGCTGCGCAACGGTTGATTTATCGCTATGGCGTAAAACCATTTAACACGGGCGTAATTGTCACGGCAAATGCGCATGGCTACCGTGTTGCATTGGATTTACTTAACGCAGGTTGCAAAGTGGTTGCTTTAGTTGATATGCGTGCTGAAGCTGCGCGTGATCAATACGTTGGTGAGTTAGTGCGTAAAGGCGTGAAGATTTACTCTGGCTACTGTGTCTATGAAGCACTACCGAGCAAAGC
>JAYVFU010000058.1:0-16078 GCA_043772865.1 Methylophilaceae bacterium | reverse complement strand
TGATGTATTTCATTTAGCGATTGAAAAGGGCGTGGATATTATTATTGAAGATGTAAGGGATAAAACAATTAGCTCTAAAATTCCTACTTGGTATACGTTAATCTCCCAAGCTAAAAGCTTTTTATTGTTGCCAGTGATGGTTAATCAAAAAGTGGTCGGCTGCCTTTATGCTGATTTTAATACCGTTAATTCCATAGATGCTGCTTCTAAAAGCCTCAGCATGCTACGGACCTTACGAAACCAAGTAGTATTGGCCATAAAACAAAGCTAATGTGCTATTTAACTAGAGTAATAAGCAGGCTAAATAATGCTGAAACTAAAATACTTATGAGTAATAAATTAGCGCCGCAACCCCAATAATTAAACCAAATTTAATGACTTGATATAAAGGTTTACTAAATTTTTTGAGTCTGCGTTTGTACTGACCAAATACCCAAAACACATGAAACACCTTATTGACGCCACCTGTTTGATCGCCAGTCTCGTTTGGTGAGCTACCAGCTGTCATCACAACGCGTCCCAGCCAGCGATTAATAGACTGTGCCCATTTGTATTTCATTGGGCGTTCTAAGTCACAAAGTAAAATAATCCTAGTGACATCGCCACCATTAAGTGCCCAGTGAATATATGTTTCATCAAATAGCACATCTTTACCATCACGCCAGCTGTAAGTTTCATTATTCACATTAATAAAGCATCGGTCATCATTGGGCGTTACCAAACCTAAGTGATAGCGAAGTGAACCAGCATAAGGGTCGCGATGAGGATTTAATTTTGCACCAGGAGGTAGTTCAGCAAACATAGCGGCTTTAATGCTAGGTAATTGACTAAGTAAAGCCACCGTTTTTGGGCAAAACATAACAGCTGAAGGGTGTTTTGCTTCATACCATTTTAAATAAAAACGTTTCCAGCCTTTTTTGAAGAATGAATTAAAACCCACATCATTATTAGTTTCTGCGGCTTTAATTTTTTCTAACTGACCTAGTGCTATAGCTTCATCACGGATGACCTGCCAGTTATCGCGTAATATCTTTAAGTCCTCAAACTGGCTGGTAGGTAAATAAGCTTGTTTAGTCGGCACTTTCGAAAATAGATAAACAAAGATATTAATTGGTGAAACAAAGGAAGAATGATCAAAAATTTGCCTAAAAAACGGCAACCTAGCTTTGCCACGAAAATGAACAAATAAGATACAAGCCGCATAAATACCAAGAATGATGTACCGCATTTTTATAGTTTCAATGGCTTTAAAGCTGACTAGTTTATAAGAATAATCATTGTTTAAGCAATTAAACATTAATAAGCACAAATATCTAAACCTTAACGCTTATGTTTTAAACAATACTGCGTGAGGGCATTTTTTGCAATATCTTTATTTCTTAAATTAATTAATACCATAAACAAGCCGCACTTTACCTCTTTGAATGGAAGAGTGAATTGAGAGTAAACATGATAATTTACAAATTGGTTTGATTTATTTGTTAATTTTGCAGGTCGAATGAGAGCTTAAATGAATAGAGCGAGTAAATTATTTCTTAATATTTGCGTTCTAACTTTATTACTAATTGGCACATTGACTATAGTTGGTTGGGTTTTTCATATCACTGATTTAGTCAAAATATCGCCCAGCTTTGCTGCGATGACTATGGGTACAGCTGTTGGTTTTATATTGAGCGGTTTGCTTATCTTAGCTGTAACACACCCCAGAATTAATATAAATAAAAATTGGTTTATCGCTTTAGATGGCCGTTTAACTGGCGTTTTAATCGGATTAATACTTGTTATTTCAGGCGCTTATTTAATTGAACATATTTTTAGTATAGATTTAGGTATTGATTTTGCCGCATATCATCAGGTAATGGGTTCAAATGGACGGTCTGCCATCAATACTGTGTGTGGATTTTTCCTCTTTGCATTAGGCGTTCTCTCTCACATAAAATTTCATCAAAACAAACATAACAGTGGCTTTCGTAAATTGCCAAATATATTTGCAATATTAGTGTTATTCATTGGGGTCATGGGATTATTGGGTTACTTTTTGCATTTACGTGAGATGTACAATTGGAATGGTATAACTTCAATGGCTGTTCATTCAGCACTTGGTTTGGTTATTATGGGCTCAGCATTATATGTATTGGCGGCTGATGAAGTTCAATTTTCTTCTATACATAATTACGAAAAGAAGATTCTTATTGTCACGTTTCTGGTGGTGCTAGTCACAGGTGTCGGTATTTCATTATTGTCTTTTAATATCATGCAAAAACGAGCTGTGCTGGCATTGCATTTAGATCTATCAACTAGAGCTGAAGATCAATCAGAATTTATTTATCAAATTATTGTGCATCGCTCTGAACGCTCAAATGTATTAAGTAAAAATGCAGATGTTTTGTCAGCGGCTATTTTGCTCAGTAGGTTCCCCGGAGATAACCGCGTAAATCAAAAAATTAACAATTTAAAAACTCAGTTTAGGCCAAATGGATTTGATGATATCGCCTTAAATTTACCATCAAAAAATCAGTTAATTAGCCAATATTTATTACAAAATGATGCTTTTTTTGTCGCCTTAGGTGGTCAATACAAGGGGGAGCTAATATGGAGTAATGGTTACTTTTTGATTTCACAAAATCCAATTTATCTTGATGGAGAATTAATTGCATTTCTAGTGACTAAGCAACACCTTACATCACTCGATACACTGCTTAATAAGGTTATTAAATGGGGAGAAACAATTGATTTGGTGATCTGTGGAAATGCCAAGACCAACCTGAATTGTTTTCCCAATCGCACCAATAAAATGCCTTTTTCTTCACCAAAATCAATTGATGGTCATTATTTACCAATAGTTAATGCCATCGATAAAGGAGAGAGCGGTGTAGCAAAGTCACTTGATTTTAGAGGTGTAAATGTTATTGCTGCTTATGCACCCATTGGTGATAGCGGTTTGGGATTAATGGAAAAAATTGATGTTTCGGAGATTTACAGCCCGATAAAAATACTTATGTTTAAGATATTGCTGATTACAGCAATAATGCTTTTGTTAGGGTATTTGTTGATTCGTAATCAATTGAAACCTTTAGTGAAATTGGTTATAAATGAGCAAAAAAATACTGAAGTAGAAAAAGCTAGGCTGATTGCTGCCACTGAAGGGGGAATTGATAATTTTTATATATTTGAGGCGGTAAGAGATCAAAAAAACAATATTGTTGATTTTCGTTGCCTATTTATTAATACGGCAGGTAGTAAGCTAATTAATAAGTTACCGGGTGAAATGGTTGGCAAACTACTATTGCAAGAAGTACCCATTAATCGTGATAAGCGTTTACTTGATAAGTACAAATCTGTTGTAGAAACTGGTCTAGCTATTTCAGAAGAAATTTCTATTGATGATAAAGAAATTAATGCAAGTTGGATTTATTGGCAAATTTTAAAGCTAGATGATGGTATTGCAATTACTTCGCGCGATATTACTGAAAAGAAAAAGCTGGAAAACGCGCTAATCAAGGCTAATCAGCTGCACTCAGCCATACTGGAAAGCGCCACTTACTCTATTATTGCAACCGATGTGAATGGCATTATCATTTCAATGAATAAGGCTGCCGAACGCATGCTTTGGTATAGTGAAGATGAACTAGCTGGAAAATTCACACCAGAAATTTTGCATGATAAAGAAGAGGTAGTACTAAAAGCTGAAAAACTAAGTGCAGAGCTTGGTAGAACAATATTGCCTGGATTTGAAGTTTTTACAACAAAGGCAATGGATGATATTTCTTATGAAGATGAGTGGACCTGTGTAAGAAAAGGCGGCTCAAAGTTTCCAGTAAAACTTTCAGTCACCGTTTTAAAAGAAATGGATGGAAATGTATATGGATATTTAGGTATCGCTTATGACATTTCAGAACAAAAACGCGCCGAAGAATATATCACCCATATAGCTTTGCATGACGTATTAACAGGCTTACCTAATCGCGCCTTATTTGATGACCGAGTTAAGCTGGCGATTGAAGGAGCCAAACGCAACAACCAAAAACTAGGCATCGCTTTACTTGATTTAGATCACTTTAAGCATATTAACGATTCGCTTGGTCATCATATAGGTGACAAGCTTTTGCAAGTTGTATCTGGCCGATTAGTCAATAATATTCGACCCACTGATACGGTTGCAAGAATGGGAGGCGATGAGTTTGCGTTTTTATTCCCTAATATTTCTCATCCCGAAGGCTCTCACGTTGTGCTCCAAAAACTCTTAAGTGCATTTGTTCCGAAAGTTGATGTAAATGACCATATTCTGTACGCTAGCCCTAGTATAGGAATGGCAATCTACCCAGATGATGCTGATAATATTGAGGCTCTATTACAAAACGCAGATACCGCGATGTATCGTGCAAAAGAGCTCGGTCGTAACGGGTACCAAATATTTGATAACGAAATGAGGCAGTTAGCTACATTAAGAATGAACCGCGAATTAGAACTAAGAGAGGCAATAGATCATCAACAATTTGAGTTGTATTATCAGCCACAAATTAGTTTAGACTCACTTGATATTGTCGGTGTAGAGGCGCTCATTCGCTGGGAAAAATCTCCTGGAGTTTTTATCTCGCCTGCTGATTTTATTCCGCTTGCAGAAGAGACAGGGCTTATTTTACCTATTGGAGATTGGGTGATAAGAGAGGCGATTATGCAAGCTCACGCCTTTAAAAAAAGTTTCGGCAGAGCAATCCGCATGGCTATTAATATCTCACCAAGGCAATTTAGGCAGGTTGGTTTAGTAAGTAATATTTTAAACACTCTCAAAGAATTTAACATTGCCCCCAATATGTTTGAGGTTGAAATTACAGAAAATTTAATGATGGAGAGTATTGATAGATCAGTTGAGGTGATGAGTGCTCTAACTCAAGGTGACGTCAGAATTGCTCTGGATGATTTTGGAACAGGTTATTCAAGCCTCAGTTATCTTAGTAAGTTTAAGTTTGACCGCATTAAAATTGACCAATCCTTCATTAAAAATTGTATTACTCACCCAGAAGATGCCGCTTTAGTGAAGACAATTATTAGCATGTCCAAAAGTTTAGGAGTTGAAATTATTGCAGAAGGAGTTGAAACAAAAGATCAGCTTGATTTTATTAGCTTACACAACTGCGGAGAGGCACAAGGCTATTTTATTGGCAGGCCTGTACCTGCCAAACAAATTTTAGATAAAGTAGTTGCGCATTTATCTGTTGTTTAGCCCGTATTCTGGGCTTGTATATTAGTTGAACTATACAGATTTAAAACAGGCAAATTTCACACTTTTTTTTTCATGATTAGAGTTAACTTGAAAATCTTTGATACATATAAACAGCTACAACATATGTTCAATTCAATGGTTCGGGTAGCTAGAAACGTTAGCAGTTTAATTATTCAACTGAATGCGCCATCTAGCAAATAACCGCTAATTTGTCTGATTAAGCGGCACGGTATTTATCCATAGAAACCCACTAGACTTATGGCGGGTTGCTTCTTAAAGTTATGGTGTGTGTTACGCACTCACTACGCGCATTCTGTCAATTTTCTCAATAACTGCCTGATAGAGATCATGATCAGAATCAGGGTTATTGCGGTCTGGATGATTAGTACTGCGGATTTTTTTCAATTGCGTCAAATCGTCTGGTAAGTCATGAACCTTGGTCACGCGATCACCATTTCTAATCATTACACGTTGAAGTTCAACCTCAGCAGCTTCACGTGTTTCGTATAGTAACTTACTACCAATGCGCCAACTCATCTGGTTTTTGCGTGGAGATAGTTTTTCCTTACCGTCAAACCAGAACCATTTTCCAGTATCTGCTTCCTGTTCAAATTGCACAGTGGTGATGGCGTAAGTATGAACGGGTGGCTCATTTTCTATGCTCAATAGATTGATGGTCTTGCCAACAATCCCAACTTCCACAAAGTAATACGCACCTGCATCATGCGGGCGGAACACACTGCTTTGCGTTAAATCTGATTTGATGTCTTGGTTCGTTGAATTCATTTCATTCATGCGGGCAAGCGCTCTGCGTTGTGCATTGGTCACTGATGTTACTCCTTAAATATTAGTTGGAAACCTATTGCGATAATTTCTCGCTAAAAGGTTTCCCCGCTAGTCTCCTAGACGGCAAAAACTGCTCTGCAGCAATTATTTATGTTGCCAAGGCGGTCTTTAATTTATTGTCGCTGCTTTAAATAGAAAAAGCCCTGCATTGCTGCAGGGCTTAATATCTTGGCTCCTCGACCTGGGCTCGAACCAGGGACACACGGATTAACAGTCCCACGCAGCGCGGCATTATAGTTCTAAAACCCGAAGATTCCTAAGTAAATTTTTTTATGATTCTTCATTATTAACATCAAAATGAACCTATGTAGAACTTCATGACTCATTTTCTCAACATTGGATTTGTTTAAATTTAATTAAATCAATGCCTTGCGTTGAGATTGGCACGAACTAAAACCGACCAGGACACAATTTTTGTCAAAAATATGAGGTGTTTTATGTCAGTGAAATAGAGATGTGGTCTATATTTCTGCAAGTCTTTAGATGGTAATTTTTTGGAATTAGAAAAAAAGATTAAATACATTTAAAAATACCAAAACTAATTATATAAAGATTTCACCATCGTTAATGAAACCACATTCACTATGACATGTAATATCATTTTTCAAACAATTCAATAATGAAATTAAACGATTTTACCCATATGTATTAGTATCTTAGTATCATTTTTAACGCATTATTAATTGGCACGGTTGAACTATAATTATTTTGTATTGACCAAAAAATAAACAATATCGTATAAGCGTTTTAAGAACGATGATCCTAAATAATAAGAATTTAATGGTAGTGTCGAAATTTGCCTTGCAAGCTAGAAAACATATTGGCTTAATTAAAGTGGCTGAGATGTGTAGTAATGAACAATACGCTTGCAATATATTAGTTAAAGCGACTTTGTCAGATAGTCAAGAATTGGTTAATTTTACTAAATTAATTAGTCAGGAATTTGATGTAGGCATTAATTTAATTAATGCTATTGAAACTTACATCAACAAAATCCAAAGCAAAAGTTTTAATGAAAAATTTATTAATACAAGTAAACTATTTCTTCCAAAGCTAATTGAGCATTTACATGGTATTGAAATAAAGGGTGCATCTTATCGAGAAGCTGTTGTTAAATTTTTAACAAATGTGGAAGCTAAAGATAGAACTTTCTGTGTGAATTTAGCTAGAGAATTTTATTTAACTTGGCGAAGTGCTAACAAACCAACCTCTCAAATAGATAGAGACCACGCAATCAAATCAATTGCGAAGAAAGAAGCCTTCATCAGGTTATGGGAAAAAATTGATCAAGAGATTTTAACTGATGAAGAAAATTTAGCTCTATCACTTTATACAGAATCAATGACAATAAAAGGTCTTACAGAAAAAGATATTATTATTAGTCAAAAAATTGTAAGAGTAATTTTGCTTGAGCTAAGAGTAGACTTCATCACTAAAGACCATACATTTAGAAATGCTATTGATAGAACGCTAGAATTGTTTGAAAGACTAGATTTAAAAACATTTTTTCTGATTGTGTCACGAGAGTTTTACCACTTTTGGGTAGTTAATGGACAATTTTTAGAAAATGAAGCAGATGTTTAATCAAAAAAAATAGGAATGCTACTTCATAACAGACGATTATGGCCTAAAACTAAATCTATGACTTATTATAGTAGTTGGAAACTTTAAAACAAAATACTGTTGATCATAGAGTTTTATATTCTTCTTATTTGATGTTTTAAATTGAATTCAATAAATTAATAATATTGCTATAGGTGCGAACTAAGGCCCATCGTAGCAAAATTTTTCCCTGAAAACTTTACGCCCGTCTCGGATTTTAAGAAAACAACATTTTTAAATAAAATAAATCCGCGCGCGTCCCCTGGGGCAAAAAAAATGTCTCGGGATGCCAGGCTATCGCCGTCCGAAAAAAATTGCTCCTGCGCACGCCGCCGCCCCAACTCGGGTAGCTCTCGGGACAAAGGCCCTTCCAAAATTCTGCCAAACGCATTTTGAAAAAAAAATAATAAGGAAAAGTTTAAAACATAATAATTGCGAACTAGTAAAATATGTATAAATTGGCGGGGTGAGTATATGCACTCTAGACCCCCGCCAATCTACTATCTTCTAATTATTTTCCCATTGCTGCATTGATTATCACTGATGCACTATTGGCCGCTGCTTGCAAAGTTGCTGTGCTCAAATGGGAATAGCGCTCAGATACTTTAACACTGGAATGTCCCAATATTCGACTTATTTCCAATATTGTACGACCACTGTTCGCCAAAAGACTGGCGTAGGTGTGTCTTAGTTCATGGATGCGAATAGTTCTCATTCCAGTTCTCATTCTCAATTTTCCCCAGTATTTATATATGTTGTAATAACGAGTACCTGTAACTGGGTTGTTAAATAAATATTCAGAGTCGCTCCTTTTATTAAGCTTGTTGATAATGTCAATTGCACTATCGTTTAAAGGTACAGAACGCGCCTTTTTAGATTTTGAATTAAGTGAAGGAATTTTCCAAGTACGCGTGTCAATATTAATTTGACTATGAGTGGCAGACAACACTTCGTTTAAGCGGGCTCCAGTACTAATCAGCATCATAATAATCATGCATACTGGTCGATTTGAATCTGTTTTTAATACAGAGAAAAGTCTTTCTAACTGTTCCGCATCAAGATAATTTTCCATCTTATTATCAAGGTTAAAGAGCTTAACGCCTTTTGCTGGGTTCTCTTTAAGCAGGTCCCAATCTATTGCGAGGTTAAAAGCATGTCTAAGGAACTTACAATAATGATCCGCCGTCGATCCACTTAATCCAGACTCACGTAACTCATTATGAAAACCGATAATCATGGTTTTAGTAATTTGATTGAGCCTAAAGTGCCCAAAACGTGATTCTAGCCTGCACGTGTAGAGCTGATGATCACTTGAGGCCGATCTTTTGTGAACTGCAGCATAAGGTTTGTAATGCTGTTCGTAAAACTCAGTAAGTGTAAGCACTGCTTTCTGAATACGTTTTTCATTACTAGGGTCAGCACCGTTAGCAATTTCTAATTTAAGCATTTTTGCCTTTTTACGAGCTTCACCGACCGCTATATCATTCGTGTTTGAAATTTTGATATAACTCGTCTTGCCAGAAGTGTTTTTATATCTAAGAAAATACGAACCAAATTTTGATACGCTGGCAATAATTACGATGAACCCTCTAGTTTCGTTGCAACAAAATTAAATACCCTTTTTACCAGCAGGGCAGACAAGACTGTTGTTGATAAATTCTTGTGTTAATTTAACGATAGGCATAGCTTTGCTCCTTAATAAAATGGTTAAAAGTAAAATGAGTGTTAAAGCTGTCAAAACTTGTTACATGGAAATTAATTGCTAATACACAATGATTTGATTAGCATGGTTAGCTCCGATGATTAGTTGGGTTTGATTAAAAAAGGAAAAAAGACTGCGGTTATTTACTGCACCGCAGTCAAGGTTAAAACAGCAAGTTAAGGACCGAAATCGTCAAAATCAGAATGCGTTTTGAAAATTTGCTGCATTTGTGCGTCGGTGGGGCGAGCATTTCCCGAAACGCCAAAATCATCATTAACGCTATCGCCTATGATGTTATTACTTTCTGGGACGTCGTTACCTTGTGACGGCAACTCGGCGGGTGTTAAATAGCGCAAAAATGCATCCGAAAACTGTTCTAGGTCGTAGCCTTTAAGCGTATTTGAATGACCGAACCGAACGGTTTTTGAGGTTATGTTGTATGGGCGTAGTTGTTTAGCCAATTGACTTGGACTGAGAGGTCGGCCTCGATTATAAGTGGCCCAAGGCATTTCTTGGTCTGCAATTAATGCGTTAATAAGATCTGCAGTACTGAGTCGGGTGACATTTTTAATGGCATAAATGTTTTGAATATCGTTCAGCAGTTGATTAGCAACACTAACGGACTTTTCACCTGAATTAGAGAGCTTTAATGCTGCAGCGAGGCCTCGTTTAAACCATTCTTCACCAGCACAATAGGCAATTGATAAAAGAGGTTCCCAATTATCTTGATCACGGTCTGATAACGCATCTGGCAGAACAGTACGCGCCGATCTCACTTCCTGTGAATAGTCATCTGAAAAGCGTATTAGTTTTGAGCTAAGCGTAGTAAATAAGTCCTTATCAGCATGGCGCAATCTGGAAACGGATTCATGTGGTAATTTGCGTCTTAGCTGAATAACAATAGCTCTGCTTATTGTTGCATCTGGCAAATGCTTTTCAAGCGAAATTCCTGCAAAGGCTTTTGCGCCCCATACCCTAAACATCTTAGGTTCGTGATTGTCGCCCGTTACTCTAATAACATAAGCATTGATACGCGTATGACCTGCATTGATTAGCCCCTTAATCTCATTATTTTCTCTAATGAATGTGTCGGCCTCGTCAATAAATAATGTTGGCCCATATAACTCACATGCACGAAATAATGCGGACGTTGAACAGTTGCTATCAGAAAGTGGCTTATAAGATAAACGACTTACAAAATCTAAAAGCTGACTCTTCCCACAAGCCTTTTCAGGTGCGTTAGCTAAGAGAAGCGGTGCAATATCAACATCATCTATAAACCATGTAAAGGCAATCCATAATGCCACTGCATAAGCTTGTTCAATATCAAGTACGATAAAAGTGCGAATGCTAAACACAATTTCATCCAGCAATTCAGATGGCACAATCATTTCTTCATGGGGGTCAATATCAGCAAACGGTATGCTTTCTAAGTTTACACTTGCATCATTACGCGCAGACTTTACTAATGCATCAAGCGTTTTTACTTGAATGCCTAATAACTTTGCCTTTTCTTTTCGGGCACGGTCATAGTCCATCGGGCTTAATAATGCTAAGCCAACAATGACTTCATTCTCGTTTGGATGAGTAACAGAATCGTTATTTTCCAACGCTTGTGACTCACCCCCTAAGGGGGTGTCATTGAAGTTACTAGTAGGTTTGGAATTAGATTCTGGCATTATTTGCTTAGCTCTAATTCAGCAATTAACGCTTCTAAACGAACAATAAAGTCTGTAGTAGATCTTTCAATACAATGCGAGTGTTGGCATTTAAAACCACCTCTAAAACTTTTGTTTTTGCCTTCAAAGTAAACTGTACCGTTATCACGTTCTTTTGAGTGTTCTGATACCCATAGGCAAGTGATATCGTGCTTACCATTACCCAAAGGTTTTTTATAGTTACCCAGTGTTTTTAACGCTGTGATACTTGAATTATCTTCAGGGGAGGGTAGAAGTGATGGTAATAGCTGCTCTTGTGTAACTTTAGTTAGATTCATTTGGTTTCCTGTTAACTATACTTAGAGATTCACTTCAAATTGCAAAGAAGTGGCTTAACAAGAGTTGCAGATATATGATTATTTATTACGTAATGTCACATTCTTGGCTCTTAATATAAGTACGTTACCAGTAACCTTTTACAAGAAAACTGACGCATTAATTTCCTAATATCCCATTAATATCAATGAGATAAAATTTTAAAAATATATTTTGATAGAGAATTGGTGCAGAGTTACTGGTAATCTTATGTTCAAGGGAAGTTAATTTACTTGAATTGATGTTGTACTAAGCTAATTTCACATTACATGAAGGAAGTTTTGATGAGTAAATCACTCACCATTGAAGAAGCTGTATCACTTTTGGTCAATATGGATTTCATACCGGATGGTGAAACTGTTTTGAGCATGGCTGATGCTTTTTTGGGACAGGCTACAGCGGAGTATCAAAACGCTAACAACTCAGATAAAAACCTACTGAGGTTTAAAATTCGCATGGAAGTATGCGATGCAAGGTGCAAACTTGTACAAATGCTAATGGATTCACTTGCTGAATATGAATTCAGTTCAAATGAGTCATTAATTGAATATGACGAGGATACATCTGTTGGGAACCCACTTTTGACACGCATTAGTCTTTATAAATGGGCTTATGATCGCTTTGGGATTAACATTCCAAATACAGGGTTGTTCAAAGGAATTTCAATCGAAAATGTTTCGATACTGGAAAAACTTATTTCTCACAACAATGCAAAACAACCAAGCTGGCAAGATGTCACTATCAAAATTCAAGCTAATTACATGTTTAGATATTCACTTGATGGAGTTAAATGGAATATTAAATCATTTACTGATATTGATCTTATTGATAGGAGTAATAATCAGCCGAATTTGTCGGGTATGATTTTAATAGGTTTAAGTATGAAGGGAAGTTACCCATCCGAAACCTTAAAACCTAAACATAAAACAGCCATTTCAAAACTCAGCAAAAAACTTAACGATATGATTAGAGTGCAAGGTGACCCGTTCTATAAATTTAATAAGGGTGATGGCTATAAACCTAAATTCAAATTGATAGACGATAGAAGAAACGCTGATGAAAGAGCCAAAAAGGAAGCCGTGCACGTTGATTACGATGACCAGGTAGATACAAACGATTATGACAATGATGGAGTTGGTAAAAACGAGCCGGGAAGTAAATATCTTGAAGAGAATGACAAATAAAATTCATATTATTTAAATTTACCTAGCAATTATTAGCTATTTTTCATTACGGCGAGTTTTACCGTTTTTCTTCTTCCCATCCCTCCGAAAACTGCCCGTTTTGCCGCCACGCCGCCACATGCGTTACGGGAAATGGTTTTTCGCGTTTCGGATTAGTGACGAGTAATTTTTCGTGCCGACGCCCGCAGAGTTTGTAACGTTTCGTTTCGGCTAGATTTTTTGCCCGAAACGCAGAGACCCATGCCGTTATTGGCTCTGCAGGAAATGTGACGGCGTGCCGGCATAAAATTGAGCGGGGCGCGCGAGGAGATTTTTTTTTAAACTTACAAAATCTTTCCAAATATATTTCTATCATTTTAATAAACGCACATAAGAAATAGATTAAATGTATCTTTTACATGAATTTCAGCTAGCAACATTTATCCAATAGGACTACAGCTAATAACTTGCCTGACTTATTAACCCATTAATATGTTTCAAAAATGAGTTATTTAAACTAATTATAATGAGAAAAATAATGAAAAAATACACAATTAAGTTTGTAATGGCTATCGCGCTATATGGAATGGCCCTGACGGCACATGCTGCTTTGCCATCTTATACCTTTACTTTTACTGATCTTGGTCCGATGGGTGTCGGTTCGCTGGGCGTGACTAATAGTGTTGCCACCGCCATTAACGCCTCTGGTCAGGTCGCCGGCTATTCTTATAATAATGGCTATACGGCTCAACACGCTACGCTCTGGAATGGCACTGAAGGCACCGACCTTGGCACGCTAGGTGGGGCTTACAGCGTTGCCACCTCCATCAACGCCTCTGGTCAGGTCGCGGGAGGTGCTAATACCAGCAATGGGGCAATGATCGCCACGATCTGGAATGGTGCCACGGCCACTGACCTCGGCACGCTGGGCGGATTTCACAGCTTTGCCAACGCTATCAACGCCTCCGGTCAGGTTGCCGGGTCTTCCAATACCACCAATGATGCGGCTCAACACGCTACGGTATGGAATGGCACCACGGCCACTGACCTCGGTACACTGGGCGGCCAACAAAGCTTCGCCACAGCCATTAACACTTCAGGTCAGGTTGTCGGATATTCTTGGCTTACAAACGATAGGGCAACGCACGCCACGCTCTGGAATGGCACCACAGCCACTGACCTCGGCACACTGGGCGGCCGTGACAGCTATGCCTATGCTATCAACGACTCTGGTCAGGTCGCCGGATGGTCCTATACCGGCAATGGGGAAATGCGCGCCACGTTGTGGAATGGCACCACTGCCATTGACCTCGGTATGCTAAGTGGAACTTATAGTAGGGCCTTTGGCATAAATCATTCTGGTCAAGTAGTTGGGTATGCTGATACCTCAGACAATAATGCAGGTCCACATGCAACAATATGGAATGGAACAGTAGCAACAGATCTCAATAGCTTTCTGGATGAAAGCACCGTATCTGCCGGTTGGGTTCTGACGGAAGCTAAAAGCATCAACGATAGTGGTTGGATTGTAGGTAGTGCATTCAATACGATATCAGGTGCAAATCATGCATATCTTTTAACTGCCGCCGTCCCAGAGCCTGAAAGCTACGCCATGATACTTATGGGTATTGTCTTGATAGGTTTTGTTGCATGGCGCCGTAAAGGTCAACAATTTTAATGTTGTTAAAATATATTTAGAAAACCTACTCCCGGAAGAGTAGGTAAATACGACTAATTTATTCTTTGCAGCCTACTAATTCACAACATTACTTTGATAACAAAGCAAACAGGTAAATGTTAGAAAGCTAATAAATGGATGGCTTATCACTACCACCATGAAAACTACTAAGCCCCAAATACCAAATGTACCTAGCGATTGTTCCAATTGAAATCTCCATGTAAGTAAGTCCTTTTAATCTTAAAAATGTATTAATCGATTGCCGACAGAATTGCACTCGCCTCGGCATGTTCAATCATATAGGCCCGTAACCAGTGATACTGCTTCGCACATATTTCTGCAAATGCACTGTTGTTACTGTAAGACAAATGGCTGTAAGCGTACAAACAAGCCGTAATGCCTAAAGCATCTGCTGATAGATTTCCTTCAAAGCCATTATCACAACTGACTTGATAATGTGTTTCTGAAGCAGGTGCCATATAAAATCCACTGTTACTTAATGTATAAAACTCCCAATAAGCACCTTTGTATTTCGAGGCTATGTTTCCAGCATATAAGTAAATGGCAGGCTCTAAGTTGAGTGGAAAGCGCATCCCAAATAAGTCAGCAGTATGTTTAATGCGTTGATGATTACTTACAAGCTTGCGTGTGATATTTGTAGTCATAAGATAACTCCTAAAGTTTTGAGAAATTGCCTCCCCACCCTCCACTTTCAACAGGCGTGCAAAATCCTCCTAATGGTGCCGGATCAATTTTTTAGCCTATTAAAATTTGGGGGTGGGAGGTGGCAGGTAAACCAGAAAAAAAACTAATCTGAGCGTTGCACTCAGGGTGTTGAGTTTGGATTTGTGGCCGCGATATGTTCTGTTACTCTGGCTTTATCCCATAAATGCTGAGGGACATAATAAGATGGACCACCCGCATTATTCCAGCACATCACAAACATAACCCATTGCGGATCGCCTGTTGCTTCTGGTATGTAGTTGCAGACATCCCAAGACATTGCTATATCTGTGACGTTTGGCCATAGACCATTGTGCTTATCAGCCCAATTAAAATCGCAACCAAGAATGTGCAATAAGTCTTGATCTGTTTCGCATAGATAAATGTTGCCACCTAAATAATCGTTATAGTCGTGAGTAGCTTCAGGTTGTTGCATTAACCAATCAATGTCTGATTGCGTAATTTGCAGAGGGTTAGTGCCTGACGAAGGATTATTTTGGCAAATGTTTAGGATTATGAAAGCTTGGTCTTGCAATAATCTAAAACTAATTTTATGTTGCTGATATTGCTGATGTGCATCACTGAAATGATTGATCGTAATCATTTAGGTCTCCTATTTGATTTGTGATGTAAGCAAATTGTTGATGAAAGGCATCAGCTAGAACTTCATCGGGTAAATCCCAAGCTAATACAGTTTCAATCGTTTCCAGGTAATGTTGGCGGTTCATATGATTTCCTTTGTTTAGATTTGTGAAAAAAGTGAATGACTAGTGCAATGACTGAGATAAAGATGCAAGTAAAGGGGTAGGCAAAAAAGAGGATTACCAATAAAACGTATGCAAACTTTCTGGTTTTCTTAGAGAGGAGGCATAGCAAAGCAATCACGATTAAAGTGATGAGTTCCATTTATTGCTCCTGAGTTAGTGGCGAGAAGGTAACGGTAAAACGGTGACAGGTTCGATATAAGCTCGGTATAACTGATTTACTTCATTGCGAAGTTTTAAAGGCCTTGACTGGCCTAGTCTTATGGTTAGGTAATTTTAGAGAGCAACAGACTTTAACTACCTCGCACTGAAATTAGGTCGTTATTGGCGTTTCTGGGACTGT
>JAYVFU010000057.1:0-5152 GCA_043772865.1 Methylophilaceae bacterium | reverse complement strand
GTGCTACGCCTGTGTGGCCCTCATCAAACAGTGCGAATGGAAATGCAGCAAGTGATGGCATGTATTCAAAAAGGGATAGGCACACCACTTGCATTGTGAATAAAGTGCCAAGTAACGACTAATAAAGCGGCTAAAGCGCGGATATGGTCAAGGGCAATAAAATGATGACCAGAGGTAGATTTCATAAGCTAAGAGATTTCATACAATAATAAATATAACGTATTGAAGCACGTTGCTTGTTTTGTGTAAACTGAGGCTTAGCCAGTATAAATTTAATTCATTTTAATGCTGGTCTTAACGTAAAATTCTTAAGTAAAATTATTATTGTTTTTTTGCCCGCACTATTTTTGACTGTATTATTTTATAGATTGCATTAGGAGTATTTTTTGGCTTTATCATCAATTATCACTCAATTAAAAGCCGTTGTTAGAAAGTATAGAGCTACTCCATCTTTTGTATATCAACTCAATAATGCAGTAGATACTCAAAAACCAATCAACATTATTTATGTGCTGCATGCATCAACCCATAAAGCGGGTGGTGATAAAGTGATTTATAAGCAATCACAGATTATTAATCAGATGTTTTCTACCGAAATAACCAGTGCTGTATTACATCCTGAGAATATGCAGTTTCAACATGACTGGTTTGAGCATCAAGCCAGCTTTAAAAAAGATTTGTATCTAAACCCTAACAGTGATTTTGTTGTTATTCCAGAAATATGGGCAGTGCCGCACGCGCAAATGCTGCACAAGCTTGGGATTAAGTACGCTATTTTTGTGCAAAATGGCTATTCAATTAACATTCCGCTTTGTATGTATACGCCTGAGGATATTAAATTTGCCTATGAAAATGCATCCATTATTTTGTCAATCTCTGACGATACTTCTGCTTGTATCTCGCTTATTTTTCCAAGTTGCACGGCAAAAATACAACGTATTTATTATTCTGTTGATGTGAATAAATTTAAGCCATCGCCCAATAAAGAAAATATAATTACCTATATGCCGCGTAAATTAGCTAGGCACAGTGGCCTGGTTATCTCGTTTATAAACAATAGATTGCCATCTAATTGGAAAATACAGCCGATTGATGGATTAAGTGAATCGGGTGTTATTGCGCTTTTAAATAAATCAAAAATTTTCCTGTCATTTAGTGAGTTTGAAGGTTGCCCATTACCCCCAGTTGAGGCGGCTTTAACAGGCAATTTTGTAATCGGTTATACTGGGGAAGGAGCTAAAGAGTACTGGGAATCGCCTATCTTTATAGAAGTGGCAGCTGGCGATATTCGGTCGTATGTAGAACAGATTTTAGCTAAAGTAGCCTATTTAGATCAGCATACAAATGCTCCAATGATGCCTACACAAGCTTTAAGCCTTAAATACTCAGTTAAAAATGAAAATGAGAGCTTAGCTAGTTTTGTTGCTCATGTAAGACAAGTTTTACGTGGTTAAATGGCTTAAAATTTCGAACTAGCCAATGGTATTAATTTTGTAATAGCTTGTTTAGTGAGCTATTTATAGGTCTGATAGGATGTTTTTGAATATTAAGGGCGGAATTAAAATTTGATGAATGCTGCAGATAATGATTTAAAAAGTTTAGATTTAGGTATCTTAACTTTAGCAACTAAAAACGATTATTTAAAAGCGATCGGCCTAGCGCTTTCTTTGCGTGTTAGCAACCCTGGTGTGCCCATTGCAATTGCATGCTCGAAAAAAGTAGGTGAGCTGGTAGCACCCTATTTTGATTATGTCATTGAAGAAAAAGCCGGTTTAAAAGGCTTTGTTCATAAAGTGTACCTTGATATTTATTCACCCTTTAAAAATACCGTTTTTTTTGATTCTGACGTGTTGGTATTTAAACCGGTAAAGCCATATGTTGACGCGTGGAATAATCAGCCTTATTGCGCAATTGGCAGATACTACACAGATGGAAAAGGCACTTTTGGTTTAGATAGAGTGGCCATATTAAAAAAAATTAATAAGACCAAACTTGTGGAGTTAGGAGGCGCTGGGCACGCCGTTTTCTATAAACCGCAATGCACCACCGTATTTGAAGCGGCTCGTGAGGTGACGGCAAACTACCATGAAATCGCGGGTGGAATCCCTTATGCCGATGAAGATGTGATGAATATTGTGATGACGCAAATGGATATTGCGCCAATACAAAATGATGCTACTTTTTTAACGCGTTATTTTAGTGCCAAATCTGGCACGATGAAGATGGATGCCACTAAAGGTTTTTGCAGCTATATTTGGGTAGACAATAATCAAACAATCCATCCGTGCATGATCCATTTTGCCTGTAATGAGGCGCCTATTGTTTATACTTTACAGCTGTATAAATTATTCAAAAAATTCAATGTTCCCTCCGATGGTTTGTTTAAATTAGGCGCTCATGATGCTTATGAGCTCTATGTAAAAATGAAGCTGCACCCGTTAGTCTCTAAACTCAGAAGCTTATTTAAAGTTAAATAGGCTTATGTTTTACAATATTTGGTTTAGCGATATTTGGCTTGGATAAAGTAACAGCGTTTAAACGCCACACACTTTACACGTTGCATCACGTTTTAACTTAATTTCGCGCCATTCCATACTGAGTACATCCAATAGCAACAAGCGTCCTTGCAAGCTAGTGCCTATACCCAGTAGTAATTTCATCGCTTCGGCGGCTTGCGTAGTGCCTATCATGCCGACCAACGGCGCAAATACACCATTATCTGCACATCGTGTTTCAGAATTTTCACCAGTATCAGGGAAAAGGCAGTGGTAGCAAGGGCTGCCTTCATTTCTAAAATCATATACCGTAATTTGTCCTTCAAACCCAATGGCCGCACCAGATACCAAAGGTTTTTTAAGCTGATAACAAATTCTATTTAACGCGTATCGCGTTGCAAAATTATCCGAACAATCGATGACTATATCAACACCTTGTATAAGTGCGGTAAATGCTTCTTCAGTTGATTTTTCTTGCACTGTTTCAACCATCACTTCAGGGTTAATCATGTGCAATGTGCGTTGCGCTGAAACAGCTTTGTTTGTGCCCACTGATTGCGTGGTATGAATAATTTGGCGTTGTAGATTAGTTAAATCTACAGTATCAAAATCACAAATGGTGAGCTTACCAACCCCACCAGCAGCTAAATACAGCGCAGTTGGCGAACCTAAGCCACCCGCCCCAATAATAAGGGCATGGCTATTGATGAGTTTATCTTGACCTTCATAACCTATTTGAGGCAAAAGAATATGGCGGCTATAACGGAGGAGTTGGTTGTCGTTCATGAAGCTCTAGTTACGGGAGTTGTCCGACACTCACCATGCGGTTCAAATAAATATTGGGTGATAACCAAGTAACAATATCATCAAACTCACCACCAGATACGCCAGAATTTTCACTAATATCACGCGATATATAAGTTCTGCCTATGGTTGCGTTGTTGCTATCTTCATCCACATTTGTAGCAGATACATCAGCCACGATAGTGCCATCATTATTAGTTGCGCCACCTGCAATTTTACCAAAAGACATAACCACAGCAGGTATGGCGTTGCCGTTACTCAAGTTAATCATTGTGCCAGCAGTATTACGTGTTGTAATGGTTATATCTTGGGTCGCTGCAGGAATAATACTGATTTTCAAATTTTTATTTGCGTAAGTTAAAGTGACTGAATATCTATATAGATGTCCCCAGCTGTCAAGCTTGGCTATACCTAACTCCGCCCAAGGTAAATATCCAACGCGCTTATTACCAGTGCAATTTCCTGTGGCATCTCTATCTTCTGCGCCATTTTGATCTGAAATTGCAGGGCAAGGCAAATAACCATGTGACATACCATAAGCAATTAATGCTTCTTTGGCTTCATCCATACTTCTTCGAGTATCAGAATAATTTCTTTGGTCTAATTGTGCTGATAATGGGATTAACAAACCGCCTATAAGCAATCCAATAATCACTAGTACCACAGCCATTTCCACCAAGGTAAAGCCTTTATTTAGTTTTAACATCATCATTTTAATGGCAGGTTACTGTAGCTAAATTAGCTGAGCAAGTTGATGATGAAGCCACGCCAGCAACCGCTACGCTAATGATGCTTGGTGAGTTATAAATGTAACTTGTCAAAGTGAACCATCCATTATTCATGAGCCAAGTGCCTAATGTTGTGTAGTTCATACCTGCATCTGAATAAGGAATAAAGCCAGTGTATGGCGGCGTATTACAGTTAGACATTGGAGTTCCAGTTGCGGCTGAAGTGGCAGGGCAAGGGTATTTCGCTTGGTTTTGATAATAACTACTTAAGCCTTTATAAACGCCAAAATTCCCCATCATTTCTCTCGCTATTCTTTTGCGAAGCGGATTGTATAAATCTTCTAGGGTTATATAAATTAACTTATCATTAAAAGTATTATCTATCTTACCCATGATAAATTTCAGATTATTACCAGACCTGTTGCCCGTAGCATTATTAATGCTATTTGAAGCATCTAAGTAGTTTGAAGCCGTAACGTTACCACCACAAACAGTTGAACCTAAATCTGTACGACTCTGCCCACTTAATGGTGAGCCAGCAGCTATGATTACTGCAATCACTGTATCAACAGGCAGAGCCTGCTCATTAAGCACTTGCACTGACCCAAGTGTATTGGTATTAAGTGCAGGTTGTGAACTACCCCGAGTGCTAATAGCAAGTGTATTACGGAATATTGGAGAAATTGCATACCATAAGCACTCGCCATCGCCATCACGTAAATCGGTCAACCCAAGCGTTTTCCAAGGTAATCTACCAATTGAAGTGCCCGCACTACATGTGTTAGAGGTACCATCATTATTGGTATCTGGGCATGGTAAAGCACCTGGCATATTATCACTTCCGACAGAAGTACCTATCAAAGCTTGTTTTGCTAACACTAACGCTTGCCCAGTTTTGCTAACACGCGCTTCTCGAGAATTAGATAAATTAATCACGTTAAAAATAAAAGCAATAGCAGCCAAGCTAGTAAGCACAAGTGCGAGAACAACAATAAAGCCTTGTTGTTTATTGCACGACATTTTGAATATCATCATGTTGGTAAATACAAATATCCAAGAAATTGATTTATTAGCTTATGTTTGAATTTACTCATCATTAATAGTGCCTGACTCACTAGCCTCACC
>JAYVFU010000056.1:0-16304 GCA_043772865.1 Methylophilaceae bacterium | reverse complement strand
GTTTGTTAGCCCAAGGTTTAGGTGTGTGGTTGGGCGCGCAAGGCTTTATTAATATGGGCGTCAATATGGGTTTGCTACCCACTAAAGGGTTAACGCTGCCCTTACTTTCATTTGGCGGTAGCGGCATTTTAGCGAATTGCATCGCAATGGCGGTGCTGCTTAGAATTGACTGGGAAAGCCGCCGTTTGCAAAAGAGTTTGCCAACATGATTACTCAAATTAAATCAGTAAATAAAACACTCATGGTAATGGCTGGTGGCACTGGTGGGCATGTTTATCCAGCAATGGCGGTGGCAGATGAGTTGCAATCACGGGGCTGGCATGTGGTGTGGCTGGCAACTGAAGGCGGTATGGAAAATCGTTTAATCGCTGGTAAAAATTATAACGTGGTTATTATCAACATGAAAGGCGTACGCGGCAAAGGCTTGATGCGCTTGGTTTCACTGCCATTTCAACTGTTAAAAGCTTTTGCGCAAAGTTTTGCGGCGATTAAACAGCATCAACCGAGTGTGGTGTTGGGCATGGGCGGTTTTGCGGCATTCCCTGGCGGTTTAATGGCGTGGTTGCTTCGTAAACCATTAGTCATACATGAGCAAAACTCAGTAGCAGGATTAACGAATAAGGTACTCGCCAAGTTTGCTAAAAAGGTATTGGTAGCTTTCCCAGCCGCGTTTAAAGGTGTTGGCACTTTAGTGGGTAATCCTGTGCGGGCGGATATCACAGCGTTAGAGATTCCAGAAACACGATTTAGTGGACGCACTGGCACAATGCGATTGCTGGTAGTCGGTGGCAGTTTAGGCGCGCAGGCTTTGAATGATGTCATACCTAAAGCAATGTCTTTAATGCCAGGAGCACAACGCCCACAAGTGATTCATCAAGCGGGTGAAAAGCATATAGCAACGTTACAGGCTAACTATCAAGCGGCTGGTGTAAATGCAGAAACAAAAGCTTTTATTCATGATATGGCGGCAATGTACGCTTGGGCAGATTTGGTGATTTGTCGTTCAGGTGCGCTTACTGTAGCGGAGTTATCTGCGGCTGGTGTTGCCAGTGTGTTAGTGCCGTTTCCGTTTGCGGTAGATGATCATCAAACAACCAATGCCGCTTATTTAGCAGACGCAGGCGCGGCTTTATTAATACAACAAAATGTACTGACAGCCGCGGGTTTGTGTGAAATTTTGCAAGCTTTAAGCCGTGAGAAGTGCCTTAAAATGGCAATAAAAGCCCGTGGTTTGGGTAAGCCCGAGGCAGCTCATACCGTGGCTAATATTTGTATGGAGTTGGCAATATGAAGCATATTAAGTCTGAGAAGCAAAGACGATGAAACATAAAGTAAAAAACATACATTTTGTCGGTATTGGTGGCTCTGGCATGAGCGGTATTGCAGAGGTGCTGATTAATCTGGACTTTAAAGTATCGGGCTCAGACTTGGCAAATAATGCCACAACACAACGTTTACAAGGTTTTGGTGCAACCGTCTACCAAGGGCACGCAACTGAGAATATACAAGATGCCGATGTGGTGGTGGTGTCGTCTGCTGTGAATGAAGCCAACCCAGAAGTCATTGCTGCACGCTCAAAAAATATCCCAGTGGTGCCACGCGCCATTATGTTGGCAGAGTTAATGCGATTTAGGCAAGGCATTGCCGTGGCTGGTACACATGGAAAAACCACCACCACTAGCCTAATTGCCAGTATTTTGGCTGAGGCGGGCATGGACCCAACGTTTGTGATCGGCGGTAAATTGGAGGCTGCAAGTGCTAATGCCCGCCTAGGTACTGGTGAATATATTGTGGCAGAGGCAGATGAGTCTGACGCGTCTTTCTTGCATCTTACGCCAGTGATGGCAGTGGTGACTAATATTGACGCTGACCATATGGATACTTATGAACACAGCTTTGAGAAGTTAAAAGGCGCTTTTGTTGAGTTTTTACAGCAGCTACCGTTTTGGGGCAGGGCCGTATTGTGTATCGATGATGCCAATATACGTGCGATCTTGCCACAAGTTTCTAAGCCAATTACGGGTTATGGTTTTAGCGAAGAAGCGCAGGTTCGTGCAACCAATGTGCGTGCAGATGACGGCAAAATGCACTTTACCGTGACACGCGTGAATGGCGTAACCACTACTCTAGACATCACTTTGAACTTGCCAGGGAATCATTATGTACTTAATGCGCTAGCAGCCATTGCCATCGCCAGCGAGTTAAACGTAGCTGATGCCGCCATTGTTAAGGCGTTAAAAGAATTCAAGGGTGTAGGCAGGCGCTTTGAACATTATGGAGAAGTGGCTGCTAAAACAGGCGGTGTATTTACCTTAATTGACGATTATGGACACCACCCCGTTGAAATGCAGGCAGTGATTGCTGCGGCGCGCGGCGCATTTCCAGATAGGCGATTAGTGATGGCGTTTCAGCCACATCGCTACACCAGAACGCGCGATTGTTTTGAAGATTTTGTGCGTGTGTTATCGAGCGCTGATGCAGTATTGCTGACGGAAGTTTACTCTGCAGGTGAAGCACCCATTATCGCCGCTGATAGTCGCTCATTAGTCAGAGCGATTCGCGTACTAGGTAAAGTGGAGCCTTTGTTTCTTGAAACTACTGCTGAACTGCCAGAAGCGATTTTAGATGTGGCAAAATCGGGTGATGTAGTCATCGTGATGGGAGCTGGTTCAATTGGCCAAGTAGCATTTAACACGAAAGAACTGTCTTTAGCAGGCAGCACCCAATAATGGATCAAATGCAGCCTACATTATCAGGTCAATTGTTGTTAAACGAGCCTCTTGCTCGCCATAACAGCTGGCGTGTGGGCGGTGCGGCAGAGCGTTTTTATATCGCATCAGGCCTAGATGACTTAAGCCTGTTTCTACAAAGCTTAAGTGCAAATGAGCCAGTTTATTTTATAGGGCTTGGTTCTAATTTGCTGGTGCGTGATGGCGGTGTACGTGGCACGGTGATATTGATGCATAACGTACTCAATACACTAAAAGTAGAGCGTGAATCCATCTATGCGGCTGCTGGCGTCACTTGTGCCAAGGTAGCTAAGTTCTCTGCGAAACACGCGAAACAAGGCGGCGAGTTTATGGCGGGTATCCCAGGCACGATAGGCGGGGCGTTGGCAATGAATGCGGGTTGTTACGGTGTGGAAACCTGGGATGTTGTAGCAAAAGTACAAATGATTAACCGTCGTGGCGAGGTGCAAGTGCGTGAGAAAAATGCATTTAAAACCAGCTATCGCCATGTGGAAATGGCAACAGGTTTATTGGGTACAGATGAATGGTTTGTAGGTGCTTGGTTTGAGCTAAAAGTGGGTAATGCAGATGAATCTGCACAAAAAATTAAAGAATTGTTGGCTGAACGTTTAGCTAACCAACCACTTAATTTGCCTAATGCAGGCTCAACTTTCAGAAATCCAGAGGGTGACCATGCGGCACGGCTAATTGAGGCAAGCGGACTAAAAGGCTTTCAAATTGGTGGTGCGCAGGTTTCAACCAAGCATGCTAATTTTATTGTGAATTTAGGTGGATCAACAGCGGCAGATATTGAGCAATTGATTGCTCATATGAGAGATACGGTAAAACAACAGTTTGGCGTTGAGTTGCAGCAAGAAGTGAGAGTAATGGGTGAAAAGCAGGGCATGAAACAGGTTGGGGAACAAAACAATGGATAAATTTGGAAAAGTAGCCGTGTTACTAGGAGGCAAATCAGGTGAGCGTGAAATTTCACTTAAAAGTGGTCACGCTGTCTTGAACGCATTAAAGCGTTCTGGCGTAGATGCGGTGGCGTTTGATCCTGCGGAACAGCCGTTACATGATATAGAGAATTTTGATCGTGCATTTATCGCTTTACATGGTCGATTTGGTGAAGATGGCTTAATGCAAGGGGCGTTGGAGTTATTTGGCATTCCTTACACGGGGAGTGGTGTGATGGCATCTGCCGTGGCGATGGATAAATGGCGTACTAAATTGCTCTGGCGGGCGATGGGCATCGTGACGCCAGATTTTGAAATGGTCAATGACCACAGTGATTTTGCTGCTATTGAGCAAAAGCTCGGTTTACCTTTATTTGTGAAGCCCGCTAATGAGGGTTCTAGTATTGGTATTAGCAAGGTGAAGCAAGCTGGCGACTTAAAAGCCGCCTATGGATTGGCGGCTAAAGCAGACCCGCTAGTGATTGCCGAAAAATTTATTGGCGGCGGTGAATATACAGTAGGCATTTTGGGCGAGCGTGCTTTGCCCATTATTAAGATAGTGCCAGCCAATGAGTTTTACGATTACGAAGCTAAATATCTGCGTAATGACACACAGTATCTCTGCCCCTGTGGTTTATCGGCAGAAAAACAAGCGCAAATTCAAGCTGAAGCTTTGCAAGCATTTAAAGCCGTGGGTTGTCACGGTTGGGGGCGTGTGGATTTTTTGATGGATGAGGACGGTAAGCATTACTTTTTAGAGCTCAATACATCGCCTGGTATGACAGACCATAGTTTGGTGCCTATGGCGGCAAAAGCGGTGGGTATTGGTTTCGATGATTTAGTGTTGCAAGTACTCAACATGACGTTGGATGCAAAACAATAATGTGGAATAGACCGCAACTACTTAACTGGACCGCGAATTTTTTATTCGCCTTATCAGTGGTAGTCATGCTTTACGCTGCGCTATTTGTGGTGATTCATTTGCCGATTTTTCCGCTACGTGAAGTAAAAGTGAATGGTGAATTAAGCCATGTAAACCGTGAGCAAATTAAGTTGATTGTGGCGCGGCATTTAAATGGCAATTTTTTTACATTAGATTTGATTAAAGCCCGCGATGCATTTGAAAAACTGCCTTGGGCGCGCAAGGTGAGTGTGCGTCGTCGCTGGCCAGATCAGTTGGAAGTGGTGATTGAAGAGCATGAAGCACTGGGACGTTGGGGCGATATTGCTCTGGTCAACACACACGGTGAGTTGTTTCATGCGGCATCTGATAATGATTTACCTGTGTTTTATGGCCCTGCGGATGGGGTGTTAGAAGTGGCACAAAGTTATGGTAATTACAGCAAAATTTTAAATGCGGCACAGTTAAAAGTCACACAAGTGGCGTTGTCACCGCGCCGTGCTTGGGAAGTTAAAACCGATAAAGGTCTATTAATTAATATAGGACGTGAACATATGGATGAGCGCTTAGATAAGTTTGTTGGGGCTTATGCCAGTACGCTGGCGCGCTTAAATGGCAAGGTGACTTATGCTGATTTACGCTACCCCAATGGGTTTGCAGTGAGAAGGCCTATAGGGCAAGTAGTTAAGACTAGCGCAGTAATTAAAGCGGTAGTAAAAGCAAAAGAGCTAGTGCCAGCCACTGCAAAAAAACAGCCAGCTAAAACAGTGGTAAAGAGTCATGAACAGGGAAAACAGCCATGAGCAAAGTAAAAGAAGATAAAAATCTAATTGTAGGATTAGACATAGGCACATCAAAAATTGTAGCCATTGTGGCCGAGCTACAACCAGAGGGATCGCTTAAAGTGATTGGCTTAGGTCAGCATGTATCACGCGGCTTAAAAAAAGGCGTAGTGGTAAATATTGAATCTACCATGCAGTCCATTCAGCGTGCGATTGAAGAGGCTGAGCTCATGGCCGATTGCAAAATCAACAATGTATTTACTGGCATTGCAGGCAGCCACATTAAAAGCATTAATTCACACGGTATGGTAAAAATTAAAGAAGCTGAAGTAACTGCATTTGATGTAGATCGCGTGGTAGAAACAGCACGCGCGATTGCGTTGCCATCTGACCAGCAGATTTTGCATGTACTCACACAAGAATTTGTGATTGATGGTCAAGAAGATGTACGCGAACCATTGGGCATGAGCGGCATGAAGCTAGAAGTAAAAGTGCACATTGTCACGGGCGCTGTTGCGGCAGCACAAAACATTGTGAAGTGTATAAAACGTTGTGGTTTAGAAGTGAGTGATTTAATTTTACAACCACTCGCATCTAGCCTTGCTGTGCTCACGGAAGATGAGAAAGAGCTTGGCGTATGCCTAGTGGATATTGGCGGCGGCACTACGGATATTGCAGTATTTAAACAAGGCGCAATTCGCCACACGGCAGTGATTCCGATTGCAGGTGACCAAATGACCAATGATGTGGCGGTGGCATTCCGCACGCCCACACAATCTGCAGAAGACATCAAAATTAAACATGGTTGCGCACTACGTCAATTAGCAGATGCGCGCGAAGTGGTTGAAGTGCTTGGTGTCGATGGTCGCGAACCACGTCAGTTATCCGTACAAACTTTAGCGGAAGTTATCGAGCCGCGCGTGGTAGAGCTGTACGAATTTGTATTACAAGAGCTGCGCCGCAGCGGTATGGAAGAAATGATTGCATCTGGCATCGTGATTACAGGCGGTTCAGCCATGATGCGCGGCATGGTGGAATTAGGCGAAGAGATATTCCATATGCCAGTGCGTTTAGGTTTGCCACGTTATGTGGGCGGCTTGTCAGAAGTGATTAGCAATCCACGATATGCCACAGGCGTGGGCTTGGTATTGATGGGTAAGCAGCAATTAGAGCGTCATATGATTGGGCAATCAGAAACAGGATCGTTTACGCGCGTGTTAGATAAAATGAAGAGTTGGTTTGCAGGTAATTTTTAAGTGTAAGTTGTAGTTAGTTTAGGTAGGTAATTGTTGTAAAAGTATTAAGGGCAGAGAACACTTTTAGGGCTGTTTAGGCAATAAAGTGAACTCAAATTGTTAAGGCAAATTAGGAGAAACAACATGTTTGAAATTATGGAAAAAGATACACAAGAAGCAGTTATTAAGGTCATTGGCGTAGGTGGTTGTGGTGGCAACGCAGTTGAACACATGATTGCAAAAAACGTCAGCGGTGTAGAATTTATTTGTGCTAATACCGATATGCAAGCACTTAAAAAGAGTAGTGCTAAAACCGTATTGCAAATTGGTACAGATATTACTAAAGGTTTGGGTGCTGGTGCACGCCCTGAAATTGGTCGCAAAGCCGCCATGGAAGACCGTGAGCGTATTGCAGAAATCATCGAAGGTGCTGATATGCTATTTATTACAGCGGGTATGGGCGGTGGTACTGGTACTGGTGCTGCACCTATTATTGCTGAAGTTGCTAAAGAAATGGGCATTTTAACGGTTGCTGTAGTCACTAAACCGTTTTCATTTGAAGGCAAGCGTACTAAAGTGGCCGCCGATGGTTTGGAAGAACTTTCACAGCATGTTGATTCTCTAATCGTTATTCCTAATGAAAAATTGATGGAAGTATTAGGTGAAGATGTACCGTTTTTAGAAGCATTCCGCGCCGCTAACGATGTGTTACACAATGCGGTTTCTGGTATTGCAGAAGTCATTAATATCCCAGGTATGGTCAACGTCGACTTTGCCGATGTGCGTACAGTGATGAGTGAAATGGGAATGGCGATGATGGGTTCAGCCACTGCATCGGGCATTGATCGTGCACGTATTGCGGCTGAGCAAGCGGTTGCAAGTCCGTTGTTAGAAGATGTTAATTTAGCAAATGCACGCGGCGTTTTAGTGAATATTACTTCAAGTACGTCTTTCAAAATGAAAGAGTATTACGATGTGATGAACACCATTAAAGCATTCACAGCTGAAGATGCTACAGTAATTGTGGGTAACGTGTTTGATGAAACGATGGGTGATGAATTACGTGTAACCATGGTGGCTACAGGTTTAAACGCTATCGCTAAACGTCAACAAAAACCTGTATTACAAGTGATGACAACAGTGCGTGATGGTACAACTAATATGCCTATTTATACTGGCGCACATCATTTAGGCGCGACAGTGGCAGATGAAGAACCAGCTGTATTTAGCTCTGGTGGCCGTCGTGCCCAAGTAGAAGCTATGAAAATGTCGGGTGTAGATGAATACGATATCCCAGCGTTTTTACGTAAACAGGCTGATTAGTTTTTAGTTGTTATGATGTAAGTCATTGATAGCAAAAATAAATGCTGCCAATTTAGTGTGAGCAATCAATGTGTTATTATCTAGCTACATTGACATTTGCTTGATGCTCACATTGATATTGTTTTGCATAAATAAGCTATACAAAAGATGTAATAGAAAAAAGGAAAGACATAGGTGCTCAAACAAAGAACACTTAAAAAACAGATTAGTGCCACTGGTGTTGGTCTGCATAACGGCGTAAAAGTCACCATGACTTTACGCCCCGCTGCGGTTGATACTGGCATATTATTTCGTCGAGTTGATTTGCCCAATTCCCCTGAAATAAAGGTACAAGCTGACGCAGTCCGCGATACGCGCATGTGCTCTGCCCTAGAGTGCAACGGTGCGCGTGTCGCAACTGTGGAGCATCTTATGTCGGCTTTGGCGGGCCTTGGGGTGGATAATATTATTATCGATCTGAACGCCTCTGAAGTGCCTATTATGGATGGTAGTTCAGTGCCATTTATTTATTTGTTGCAGTCTGCGGGCATAGCAGAGCAGCAAGCACCTAAGAAATTTATTAAAATTAAAAAAGTGATAGAGGTTGTGCACCAAGATAAATGGGTGCGCTTTGAGCCATATCACGGCTTTAAAATTGATTTTACGATTGATTTTCCACATCCTGTTTTTGAAAATACAGGTAAAAACGTCAAAATCGATTTTGCTGATAATAGCTACATTAAAGAAATCAGTCGTGCTCGTACTTTTGGTTTTATGCATGAGGTGGAATATCTCCGTGCAAATGGCTTAGCCCGTGGCGGAAGCTTAGATAATGCCATTGTGCTAGATGAATACCGAATTTTAAATACTGGCGGGCTACGCTATGAAGATGAGTTCGCCAAACACAAAGTACTTGATGCCATAGGTGACTTATATATGCTTGGACATCCTTTACTAGGCGCATTTGCCGCGTATAAATCAGGCCATGCATTAAACAACTCATTAATTGTTGCGTTGTTAGCCGATGCTGAAGCTTGGGAATTTGCGACCTTTGAAGATGTGGCCAACGCACCTGTGGGCTTCAAAGACCAAGCCATGCAGTTTTCTCCACAATTAATGCCGCAAGCATAAACAGTTCAAAAAAAGGCTAAATATAATGCCTATCATCAGACTAGCGCTTATCCTTGTTTTTATCAGTTTGTTAGTCTTACTGGTGGCATACTTCGCTACACAAAATACGCGCTACTTAAATGCAATGAAGTGGATCGCTAAATATTTTGGTTTTTTGCTATTGGGTGCTTTTTTGTTGTATTTAATTGAGCGCATTATTCGGTTTTAACGTTAGTTTTCGTTAATCACACCATCTATTTTATTCAAGTTACATTATGAAGCTCGCACAATTTATAATCAAATCTGCCTTGTTGTTAGGCATGATCTGCCTACCATTCACCGCCGTTGCTTTATCTTTTGATGGTACTCATGACGATGACTTTATAGCAGCGCGTCGTGCTTATGAGAAAAAAGATACGGTTGCATTATCAGCTATTGCTCAACAGTTGCAAGATGAGCATTACGTGCTTGCACCTTATGCCGATTATTGGTTGATATTGCTGCAACTGGGACAGGCAGATACCAGTGCTACAGATCAAGCAGTACCACAATTTTTGGAAAAATATAGTGATTATCCATTTGATGACCGAGTGCGTGGTGAGTGGCTAAAGTCGCTGGCTAAACGTCAAGAGTGGACAAGCTTTTACACAGAATATCCCAATTTTAAACGGGATGATGTTGCGGTGAGTTGTTACGCGGCTGATGGGCGTTATATTTTAAATAATCAGGAGAATTTAACCAAAAATTCTGATGATCAATATCCTGCCGACTTTGTTGCTACCAAATCATTATGGTTTGTTGCAACTGAGCAACCCTCTAATTGCAATCAGCTGTTTGACCATTTACAACAAGCAGGAGTTTTAACAGAGGCAGATATCTGGGCACGCTTTAGGTTGGCTTTGCAGGGGGGTAAAATCAATTTAGCCAAAGGTATCATTGCACGTTTACCCTCGGTTGGCTCGTTGGCGAATGCCAAACTGCTAGATCGCATAAGTGATAATCCTTCGCTCGCATTATCTAAAAAAATTATGAATGCTAAAACGCGATATGGACGTGAACTTAATTTATTTGCATTAGATAAGTTAGCGCAAACCAGCGCAACACAGGCCTTATCTGCCTATGCACCTTTAATGGATAGTTTTACAAAAGATTATCAAGCGACTTTTTATGGCAGACTTGCCTATTTTTCTGCTAAAAGATTAGAACCAGATGCATTGCTTTGGTATAAAAAATCACTGAGTTTGACTGATACACCTATTAATGGCACATCAATTTCAGACAAACCTATATTTGATAAAGAACAAGCCGCTTGGTTTGTGCGTATTGCGTTGCGGCAAAATGATTGGCCCAATGTGCTTACTGCCATAAATTTAATGGCCACTGATCAGCAGCAAGAAGCAGTATGGCGTTATTGGAAAGCACGCGCATATAAAGAAACAGGGATGGATGTTGAAGCTAATAAATTATTTGCCACACTTTCTACTGAGCGCCACTATTATGGATGGTTGGCACAAGATGAAATAGGGGATGCAATAGGCAATCCACCTAGCTTTTATAAAGCCAGTGATTCTGAGGTTGAGGCTATCGCTGAAATGCCTGCCATTCTTCGTAGCGAGGCATTTCAGCGCCTAGAAATGCGCTGGGATGCAAAAGCCGAGTGGGCATGGGCAACACGCGATTTTGATGACAAACAGATGTTGGCTGCCGCTGAATATGCCAGCCGCAAAAAATGGCATGATCTAGCCATTATTACGGCAGATAAAACCACCGGTTTGCATGATTACGAGTTGCGTTATCCCACGCCGTATCGTAATTTAATAAAAGTTTCGGCTAATAATCAAGGCATCGACGAGGCTTGGGTTTACGGCATTACTCGCCAGGAAAGCCGTTTTATGCACTACGCAAAATCAGGTGTTGGTGCCGCAGGTTTAATGCAACTCATGCCCGCCACGGCTAAGTGGATAGCCAAGCGCGCCGGGTGGGATAATTATAATAATAGTATGATTCACGATTTAGATACTAATATTCAGTTAGGTACTTATTACTTGCGCTACACCTTGGATTTGATGGGTGGTAAACCTATTATGGCAACTGCCGCATACAATGCTGGACCAAGCCGCGCAAAAAAATGGTTAGCTAGCACACCGTTAGAAGGCGCCATTTACGCAGAAAGTATTCCATTTGTGGAGACACGTACTTATGTACAAAAAGTCATGGCCAATGCGCATTTGTATGCAACGCGATTGGGATTGAAAAGAAGCAGTTTAAAACAGCGCTTAAGTACGGTGCCAGCAAGTGGCAGTTTGTTAAATACGCCTGCCATTGAGGCCACGCCAAGTGTTGATAGTGTTGCGGTGCCTAACAGTTTATAAGTGAGTTTTGTATATCAAATTAAATTAAATTTAAATCTAAGCAAATTTTAATCGTGAAGCAGAGTGGATTATGCAAATTAGAAAAGTAGTAGTGCTAGGTGGGTCGGGCTTTGTAGGTGGCTATATCGTAGCAAAATTAGATGCTGCTGGTTATCAAGTTAAAGTGTTAACACGTCGCAGAGAATCAGCTAAGCATCTGATATTACTGCCTAATGTAGAAGTGGTGGAATGCAATATTATGCAAGATGCTGCATTAGCTCACGAATTAACGGGCAGTGATGCTGTGATTAATTTAGTGGGTATTTTGCACGATAATAAAACCTTCGGCTTTGAGCGTATACACCACCAGTTATCAAGGCGTGTTGCGCAATTGAGTGATGAACTAGGCATTGCGCGCTTAATCCAAATGAGTGCGCTACAGGCAAGTGCAAGTGCGCCGAGTGCCTACTTACGCTCTAAAGCTGCGGGTGAAGCCGCTGTTTTAGAATATGCAAAAAAGCTGGATATTACGATATTTCGTCCATCTGTGATATTTGGCCGAGGTGATAGCTTTATCAATTTATTTGCACAATTAGTTAAATTATTACCTGTTGTCATGTTAGCCAAGCCAGATGCTAAATTTCAACCTATTTGGGTGGAGGATGTAGCGAGTTGCTTTGTAAACAGCCTGCAAAACACTGCTACTTACAGCAAAGTTTACGAGTTGGGCGGACCAAAAGTTTATAGTTTGCGCCAGCTCGTACAAGCAGTAGCTGATGAATTGGGTAAAAAACGTATGATTATTGGCTTAAATAATTCTTTATCTATGATGCAAGGTTTTGCGCTGGGCTTGATGCCTATTAAACTCATGACCACTGACAATATTAAATCTATGCAGGTAGATAATGTATGTAAACAAAAGTTTCCTGAGGTTTTTCAAATAACGCCCACTGCATTAGAGACCATCATGCCAGAATATCTCAACAATCAGGTGCCACGTGCCGCTTACGATAAATTTCGTGGTGTTGCTGGTAGGTAGACACTTAAGCTATGCAGAAATATAGCGCTATGCAGATCTACAGCGTGGGCGGTGCTGTGCGTGACGAGCTATTAGGTCTACCTGTAAAAGATCGAGATTTTGTCGTGGTGGGTAGCACAACAGATGAAATGTTGAGTTTAGGCTTCAAGCCAGTAGGCAAAGACTTCCCTGTGTTTTTACATCCTAAAACCCATGAAGAATATGCACTAGCCCGTACTGAACGCAAAACGGCAAGTGGTTACAAAGGCTTTGTGGTTCACGCTTCGCCAGAAGTGACTTTAGAGCAAGATTTAGCACGTCGCGATCTCACTATTAACGCGATTGCCAAAGATGCAGATGGCAAGCTTATTGATCCTTACAACGGCGTTGCTGATTTAAAATCAGGTATCTTACGCCATGTAAGCACCGCCTTTAGCGAAGACCCTGTACGCATACTCCGTATCGCACGATTTGCCGCAAGATTCACCAGTTTTACGGTAGCTACAGAAACCAACACCCTCATGTGTGATATGGTCAATAATGGTGAAGTGGATGCCCTTGTGGCCGAGCGTGTTTGGCAAGAGTTAGCTAAAGGCCTGATGGAAAAAAAGCCTAGCCGTATGTTTGCTGTGCTGCGGGAATGTGGTGCGCTAAAAAGAATTCTGCCAGAACTCGACAGATTATGGGGTGTGCCACAGCCCGCCTTACACCACCCCGAGATTGATACGGGTGTGCATGTGATGATGGTAGTTGATTACGCTGCCAGCCAGCACTTTTCTTTGCCTGTGCGTTATGCTGCGTTAATGCATGACCTAGGTAAAGGTACAACGCCAGCGGATATTCTGCCACGACATATCGGGCATGAAGAGCGTAGCGTAAATTTACTTAAAGACGTGAACACGCGTTTACGCGTGCCCAATGATTGTAAAGAACTCGCCAATATCGTTGCTAAATTCCATGGCAAACTGCACCAAGTCAGTAAAATGCGTTCTGACACACTATTGAGTTTTTTAATGGAGTTAGATGCTATTCGCCAGCCGATGCGCTTTAATGATTTTTTAAAAGCCTGTGAAGCAGATAGCCGTGGTAGAACAGGTTTAGAAAACTGCCAGACGCCAGAAGCCGATTTAATGCTTAAAGTATTGGAGTCTGCTATGAGTATAGACGCAGGGCTTGTGGCTAAAAACTTTGATGCGCCGGAAAAAATAAAACTAGCGATATTTTCTGCTCGACTTGAAGCTATTAAGCACCACATTAAATAGCAATAACGTTAACTCTCAGCAAATCAATCTGGCATTTATTCGCCAATATTTTTCAATATTTTTTTAAAAAACAAGCGTATGGTCATTGTATGATTCATGCTTTCGCTATTATCAAACAGGTATTTATCTTTACTAATATTAACGTATTCGATGTAGGCGTATTAATGGCAAATTCCGTTTAATAGTTACCGCTTGTATTAGCGACTATTAAAAAGGAAACATTATGAAACGTTTTGGAGTTTTATTAGCTAGCTTAATAACATTGTCAATTGCTAATGCGCACGCGGAAGTTGGTGTGTCGGTAAGCGTAGGACAGCCAGGTTTTTACGGACAAATTGATATAGGTGATGTGTACCCTGCCCCCCGTGTAGTGTATTCGAGGCCTGTTATTATTCATCCAGAGCCAGCTTATGCCTATGCAGAACCCATTTACTTGCATGTGCCTCCTGGCCATGCAAAACGTTGGTCTAACTATTGTGGGCGTTACAGTGCCTGCGGTCGCCCAGTGTATTTTGTAAACGATAACTGGTATAACCAAACTTATGCACCACGTTACCGTGAGTATCACGAGCGTGGAGATGATGGTAGGCGTTATGGTCATTATGACCACGGTGATAGACATGACGATAATCGTGGCCGTAGAGACGATGATCATGACCGAGGTCATGGAAATGGCCACGGTCATAATAAATAGATTTTTATAGGTATTAATTAATATCCAATATTAAAGCCGTGTTCAAGGAATTTTGGTGTGTAAATAGTTTAATTTGCACACCAATTCATGCTAAAAATTGACTAATAAAAGGTGTTGCTTTAGAAACTGCAAATGCAACTACAACTGTTCAAGTTTTAATCCGCTTTTAACATTTTAGCCACATTTTGAAAAATTAATACAGTCATGTTTGATTGGGAACGACAAACTATATTGATAGTAAAATCAGTGCCTTCTACTTACAATTTGCCGCATCTCGTGGTGGCATTTATATATTGAGTCTAGGCCTTTGTTTCATCATTTTTTCAAACTCATTAGCTGGAACAGGACGGCCGAAATAATATCCCTGAATTTCATCGCAATGATGTACTTTTAGGAAATCTAGCTGCTCTTTAGTTTCTACGCCCTCAGCAATTACAGATAATCCAAGGCTATGTGACATGCTAATAATTGCCGTTACGATAGCGGCATCATTCAAATCAATTCCTATATCATGAATAAAACTTTTATCAATTTTGATAGTATCGATAGGCAGGCGTTTTAGATAGGAAAGGCTGGAATAGCCTGTGCCAAAATCATCTATAGATAAGCGTACGCCAATTTCTTTGAGTTTTTGTAGCCTGTTGATAACGTCAGAATATTCTTGAATCGCAATACTTTCCGTGACTTCTAATTCAAGGTGATGAGGAGCCATGCCGCTTTTTAACAACACGCGAGTGACTTCTTGTACAAAGTTAGCTTGTCTAAGTTCTGCTACTGATAAATTAACCGCAATAGGGATTTCAGCTAAACCCATATCTTGCCATGCGCGATTTTTCCGACAAGCTTCGCGTAGTACCCAGTTACCAATTGATTTAATAAGCCCAGTATCTTCTGCAATAGGAATAAAGCGATCTGGTGAAATGAGGCCCCATTCAGGATGTTGCCAGCGAAGGAGTGCTTCTACACCAATAATTTCGCCTGTTTTAATTGAAACTTTTGGTTGGTAAAAAAGAATTAATTCATTATTCCTTACAGCCTTTTGTAAATTATTTTCTAAGGCGAGCTGTTCAGTAACGCGTTGCGTCATATCTGCAGTAAAAAACTGAAAATTGTTTCTACCAGCACTTTTTGCATGATACATAGCGGCATCTGCGTTTTTGGTTAAAATATCAGCGGTTGCTCCATCATCAGGATAAACTGCAATACCTATACTGACTGATATATGTAACTCATGGAAATCAATATCAAAACTTGTTTTCGTGGCAGCAATTAGTTTTTCTGCAATTTCTGCAACGCCAAAAGTGCCTGTAATTTCAGGCAATAAAACAACAAACTCATCACCACCCTGGCGGCTTATGGTGTCAGTAGTTCGCAGGCAGGCTTGTAATTTTTTGCTGAACGCTATTAAAAGTTTGTCACCAATAGCATGCCCTAATGTGTCATTAATTTTTTTAAAATGATCAATATCAAGAAATAGTAATGCAAGCTTATCATTTCGACGAATAGCTGAATTAAGTGCTTGCATGATGCGGTCATTTAATAAAAGTCTATTTGGTAAGTCCGTTAAAAAATCATGCTCGGCTAAATAGGTCATTTTGTGCGCCATTTTTTTGGTGTCGCTAGTATCGTGAAAAACCAACACCACACCTAGCAATGTGCCATCATGGTCACGAATTGGCGCTGCTGAGTCTTCAATATCGTACTCCGTACCAGACTTACTTACTAATAACGTGTGATTGGCCAGCCCACATATCACGCCATGCGCTAGCACCACATCAACAGGGTTTGCTGCAAGCTTGCGGGTGGTTTCGTTCAATATACGAAAAACTTCTAAAATCGGTTTACCGAAAGCTTCATTTTTAGCCCAGCCAGTCATTTTTTCTGCAATTGGGTTCATATAAGTGACTTGTGAATTCATGTTGGTAGTGATAACAGCATCACCAATCGATTCTAATGTGACA
>JAYVFU010000055.1:0-16392 GCA_043772865.1 Methylophilaceae bacterium | reverse complement strand
GCCGCTATGCTTGATGAAACGCTTTGCTGCACATAACACACAATACCGTTACCCATAGCTGGTAATAGTATGCCGATAACGATAGCGCTACGCCATTGGCTTAGCGTTGGGTTAGGGCTACCCAAATAACGCATCACACTATATAAAATAAGCCCCGCAATAGTAAAGCGCATGCCTGCCATCAAAAAAGGTGGAAAGCTTTCTATGCCAATCTTAATCGCGAAATAAGTTGAGCCCCATATAAAATAAGTGGCAAACAAACAAAGGATGATCAGGATTTTTTGATTTTTTTGCAGCATTAGATTTGTTACTTTAGGGCTGGTGCATTGTTATTTTGGCAAATGCAGTTGTAGGATGCTGGAGCTAATTTACCAAAGCCCCAACTTTATGCTCTAGCCAGCACCCAAAAATTATTTTCTTGACCCATCAATAGTTTAGAAAGTGCATCCAGAAACTCCGTAGACACTTTGTCATAAGCCACTTCTAGATCAATGTCACCTAATTTTGCGATGTTCTTCAGTGCAAACTGTAGCAGTTTTGAGTTATTTTGCTGTGTAACATGTAGCGATGCTCGTATTTCATAAGGCACATTAAATAGAATGCTCGCCGTTCGCTCTCGCTCATTTTTAACATCATTGGCGGTGTGTAAAATGCCATAACGCCATAATTCGTCTTTTACCAATGCCGCCAAACCTATTTCACGCTCAAAGTGAAATGCACTAGGTGCTTTGTAGTAGAAAATGAGTGAAGCATGTTCAATTTCATCAGAAAAGTTTTGATTACTTAATAATGCATGGCGATAATCTACAAATAAATCAACCACCTTAAGCGATTCCATATTACCAATACGAGGAATAGCAATTGCGTGGGGCAGCATAGGCTTAATTACTTTAGCCATATCAGCAAATTCTCGCCAATAGTGAAAAATAGCACGCATTTTTGCATTACGGTCTGCAATGACTTGCGCGCTTAGCTTTGTGGCAGTTTGTTGGTGTTCAAGCGCTTTCGCCGCTTGAACTTTCATGTCATCTAATAAGCTCATATGCTCTAAATTATTGCGCTCTCATAAATCAAAGCTGTGATCCAACCTGTGGATTGACCTTTTCTGATTTAGCCTGTAATTTATTTAAGGCATTCAAATAAGCTTTAGCCGAGGCAATCACAATATCGGTATCAGCCCCTTGGCCATTTACAATTCTATCGCCTTTAGATAAACGAACGGTGACCTCGCCTTGTGCATCTGTGCCACTCGTGATGTTGTTCACCGAGTAAAGCAATAAGCTGGCATCACTTTTAACCATATTTTCAATCGCTTTAAACGTGGCATCTACTGGGCCACCACCATCAGATTCAGCGTGTTGTTCTAAGCCATTTTCAGAGATGGTGACAAGTGCATGAGGGATTTCACCAGTTTGGCTGGTGACTTGCAAATACACCAACTTAAAGGTTTCAGCCGCTTCTGATACAAACTCATCGCTCACCAATGCCTGCAAATCTTCATCAAAAATTTCAGATTTTTTATCTGCCAACGTTTTAAATTTAGCAAAAGCCGCATTCAACGCATCTTCAGAAGCTAAAACTATACCCAACTCTTTTAAGCGCGTTCTAAATGCGTTACGACCGGATAATTTACCCAAAGTTAATTTGTTGGTGTTCCAGCCAACATCTTCGGCGCGCATAATTTCGTAAGTTTCGCGATGTTTTAACACGCCATCTTGGTGAATGCCTGACTCGTGTGCGAACGCATTTGCACCAACAATCGCTTTATTAGGCTGTACTGGGTAGCCTGTAATGGTTGATACCAACTTGCTAGTAGTCACAATTTGTGTAGCGTCTACCCGAGTGGTTAAGTTGAAGAAATCATTGCGTGTTTTAATCGCCATAACAATTTCTTCTAAACTGGCATTTCCTGCACGCTCGCCCAAGCCATTAATCGTGCACTCTACTTGACGTGCGCCACCCATCACTGCGGCTAATGAGTTTGCCACCGCCATGCCTAAATCGTTATGGCAATGTGTAGACCATACCACTGTGTTTGAATTGGGCACGCGCGCAATCAACTCACGCATGCGCTCACCCCATGGTGCAGGGATTGAATAACCTACTGTATCGGGCACGTTAATTGTCTTGGCGCCCGCTTTAATCACCGCATCAAATACGCGAATTAAAAAATCCATATCAGAGCGTACTGCATCTTCAGCCGAGAACTCCACATCATGCGTATACTCCAAAGCCCATTTTACTGCTTGCACAGCGCGTTCTACCACTTGGTCCTCCGTCATGCGAAGTTTGTTTTCCATGTGGATTTTACTAGTTGCAATAAACGTATGGATGCGTCCATTTTTTTGTGGGTTTGCCATGGCAGGTTGAATAGCCTCACCTGCACGCCGTACATCATTTTCACTGGCACGTGCAAGTGAGCATACGGTGGAGTTTTGAATAATGCCAGCAATGGTGTGAATTGCATCAAAGTCACCTGGGCTTGCCGCGGCAAAGCCAGCTTCAATCACATTCACGCCTAATTTTTCTAATTGGCGTGCTATACGAATTTTTTCTTCTTTAGTCATTGCTGCACCAGGGCTTTGTTCGCCATCGCGCAAAGTAGTATCAAAAATTATAATTTGGTCTGACATTTTTAGTCCAATCGGTTTGCTTTTTTGTAAACTATTGCCGTGTTGTTTGTTTAGTTCACACGCAATATTTTACTTACAATCATTCAACTCACTGACCTAAAACAACGCCAGCGAGCACTAAAATACTATTGGGGAGGGGTTTTTAGTATGCGCGCTAGCGCAGTGCTTTAGCACGTAGCAAACTAAAGCGCAGTGCGTTTGCACATAGCAGATTAGATCGCAATGTGCGTAAAGGACGCGCATGTAGCAGCAACGCGCTTGTTAAAAGCAATGTACTTGCTAACAAGATTTCGCAATTGTGGAGCTACTGAAATCGAATAAGATGCTCATAAGTATTAATGTAGTAGTTTATGATTTGCTTTTCAAGTGTTTAGCTATTTGTATTTCTTATTAATGTAATTTGTGCAGGCTATTTATTAATCTAATACTTGATGTTTTCTACTTTTAATCCAGTGTTTAATCCAGTTAACATAACCAGATAACGCGTAAATGACCATGACAAAAAATAAGACTTCTGGTGGACTATAAGAAATTAAAACAAAGGCTAGTACGATGCCTAAAATTACAATAAATGGCACACTTTGCTTTAAATTGAAATCTTTACCACTAAAGTAGCGCAAATCACTCACCATCGAACCACCTGCAAATACTGTGATGCACCATGCAATCCATTTCATTTGCACCTCACCAAAGAATATTTCTTTGCCGCTAATGCCATACTCGTACGAAACCCAAACAAACCCAGCTAATAAAGCAGCAGCAGCTGGGCTAGGCAAACCTTGAAAGTAACGCTTATCTGCGTGTTCATCATCTAATTTGGTGTTAAATCTAGCTAGCCTCAAAGCTGCGCATGCGCAATAAATAAAAGCGGCAATCCAACCTAATTTTCCTAATGGTTTTAATGCCCACACGTATAGTATTAACGCTGGAGCTACACCAAATGACACCATGTCAGACAGGCTGTCATACTCAGCGCCAAATGCACTTTGTGTGTTAGTTAAGCGTGCCACGCGACCATCTAAACCATCCATCACCATCGCAATAAAAATAGCTATGGCAGATTGCTCAAAGTTACTATTCATCGCCTGCACAATCGCATAAAAACCTGCAAAAAGTGCTGCAGAAGTAAATAAGTTTGGTAATAAATAAATGCCGCGTTCAGCCAAACCATTAGGTTTGTCGTTTTGTCTGCGTGTCGATTTTTCTATCATCCTAAAATCACTTTATTCATTTATATTGCATTAAGTATATCAAAGGTATTCAGCAATGCTACATAACTGAATAAACTAGTATGCAATACTCATATACATAAATGCAAATTAGCTATTACAATATTAAGTATTTAATTAATTATGTGCGCAATTTCTTGTTTGCTTTAAGCAATTTTCTGCGTATAATGCGCGGTTCTTTATGAGTGTGCAGTAACTGGGGCTAAATCATGTATGCAGTAATTAAAACAGGCGGTAAACAATACCGCGTAGTAGCTGGCGAAAGAATCAAAGTTGAAAAATTAGTCGGCGACGTTGGTAGTCATGTCGTTTTAGACCAAATTTTGATGTTAGCTGACGGCGATAATGTCACGATTGGTTCACCAATTGTTCAAGGTGCAAGCATTCAAGCTACCGTACTTTCACACGGTCGTGGCGATAAAGTGATGATTTTTAAATTCCGTCGTCGTAAGCATTACCGTAAGACGCAAGGTCATCGTCAAAGCTACACAGAAATTCAAATTGGCGATATTGCAGCTAAATAAGTCAATTTAGTTAATATAAAGGATTAAACATGGCACACAAAAAAGCAGGCGGTAGTTCACGTAACGGCCGCGATTCACACTCACAACGATTAGGCGTTAAAGCCTTTGGTGAGCAAGTTGTTACAGCAGGTAGCATTATTGTGCGTCAACGCGGTACAAAAATGCATGCTGGTGATAATGTAGGTATGGGCAAAGATCACACGCTATATGCAAAAGCAGATGGCAAAGTAACATTTTGCATTAAAGGTGCTTTAAAACGCCAGCTGGTTAATATCGTTCCAGTATAAGATTTTATGCATAATAAAAGCCCTATCTGTTGGTAGGGCTTTTTTATTTGGTAAACTGCAATTGTTTAGAAAAATTCAAGCTCTAAAAAAGCTTAAAAAGTAGCTTATGAAATTTATTGACGAAGCAACAATCAAGCTCTATGCAGGTGATGGCGGCAATGGCGTCGCCACTTTCCGTCGTGAAAAGTACGAGCCCATGGGTGGTCCTAGTGGTGGGGACGGCGGTCGTGGTGCCTCTATCTATATCGAAGCTGACCGTAATATCAATACTTTGGTCGATTTTCGCTTTGTCCGTGTGTTTCGTGGTCAACGCGGCGAAAATGGCCGTAGTGCAGAATGTTATGGGGCAAAAGGTGAAGATATGATTTTGCGTGTGCCTGTGGGTACCGTAATTTCTGATAAAGCTTCTGGTCAACTGTTAGTCGATTTAAGCGAGCATGGCCAACGTGCGCAAATGGCTAAAGGCGGTAATGGCGGCCTGGGTAATGTGCACTTTAAATCAAGTATGAACCGTGCGCCACGCACTTGTACAAAAGGTGATCCAGGCGAAGAGTTTGAGCTTTATTTAGAGCTTAAAGTGTTAGCTGATGTTGGTCTATTAGGAATGCCTAATGCTGGTAAATCAACCTTTATTCGTTCAGTTTCGGCGGCGAAACCAAAAGTAGCGGATTACCCATTTACAACTTTACATCCTAATTTAGGCGTAGTGCGTGTTGATACCAACCGTAGCTTTGTGATTGCGGATATTCCTGGAATTATTGAAGGTGCGGCTGAAGGTGCTGGCTTAGGTCATCAATTCTTGCGGCATTTAGCACGCACTAATTTGTTGTTACATTTGGTTGATGTTGCACCTTTTGACGATGCTGTTGATCCGGTACATGAAGCAAAAGCGATTGTTGAGGAATTGCGTAAATATGATGAAGAGCTCTACAACAAGCCGCGTTGGTTAGTATTAAATAAAATTGATATGCTGCAAGATAGTGCAGACACAATCAAGAAATTTGTTAAAGATTACGGCTGGAAAGGCCGAGTATTCTCTATTTCTGCTATCAGCGGCATGGGTTGCAAAGAGCTCACTTACGCAATGATGGAGTATTTGGAGGAAGTTAGACGCGAGAATCAAGCGCGTGAAGCTATTGAGCAAGAAGCTCAAAAAGCTCAGGCGATTATTGCAAAGCAATTAAGAGTAGAAACACACAACGCTAAGTTAGAGCAGGCTGAAGCTAGAAAAGCCAATGCTGAGCAAGCTAAAAACGAGTAAAGAAGCTGCAATGACATCTCTTCTGGTTGATGCTAAAACACTAGTCGTTAAAGTAGGCTCTAGCCTCGTCACTAATAACGGTGAGGGTTTAGACCAGGTTGCTATTGCGGCATGGGCGGCGCAGATTGCCCAGCTTGTTAAAAATGGCAAGCAAGTTGTTCTGGTTTCTAGCGGTGCTGTAGCTGAAGGCATGCAGCGCTTGGGCTGGAAAAAACGCCCTACAGCCGTCAATGAATTGCAGGCCGCTGCCGCTGTTGGTCAAATGGGTTTGGTGCAAATGTACGAGAGTTGCTTTACGCAACACGGTTTACATACTGCACAGGTATTACTTACACATGATGACTTAGCCGATAGAAAGCGCTATCTTAACGCTCGTAGTACCTTGCTTACCTTGTTAAATCTCAAAGTTATCCCTATTATTAACGAGAACGATACCGTTGTTACTGATGAAATTAAATTTGGTGATAACGATACTTTGGGCTCTTTAGTGGCGAATTTAATTGAGGCTGATGCACTGGTTATTTTAACGGATCAGCATGGTTTGTATTCAGCTGATCCACGCAAAGATAAAAGTGCTCAATTTATTCAACAAGCTGTAGCTGGCGCACCAGAGCTGGAAATGATGGCAGGCGGCGCAGGTAGTAGTGTTGGCACGGGTGGTATGTTAACAAAAATACTGGCTGCAAAACGTGCGTCACGTAGTGGTGCGCATACGGTTATTGCATCTGGTCGTGAAACTAATGTGCTTGTACGTTTGGCGCAAGGTGAGTTGATTGGCACGCATCTACACGCAACACAAATGAAAACTGCTGCGCGTAAACAATGGCTAGCAGACCATTTGCAACTTCGTGGCAAACTTACGTTAGATAATGGCGCAGTCAAAGTGCTTAAACAGGATGGTAAAAGTTTGTTGCCGATTGGTGTAACGGCTGTCGAAGGCAGTTTTGAGCGTGGTGAAGTGGTTTCATGTTGTGATGATTCTGGTTTGGAGATTGCACGTGGACTGGTTAACTATAGCTCAGGTGAAACAGCACGTATTTTAAAAAAACCAAGTAGCGAGATAGAAAAAATCTTAGGTTATGTAGATGAGGCTTCGCTCATTCATCGGGATAATTTAATCCTTATTTAATGATGACTAAGCTCTATATCTGAGCTATATACACTAACTAGACATTAAGGCACCAGTTCTAAGGAAACGGGAATGGAAAAACAATCAGTAAGCAAACCTTTAGTGGCCATTATTATGGGCTCCGATAGTGATTGGCCAATTATGAAAGCAACAGCACAAATGTTGGCAGACTTTGGTGTACCTTATGAAGCCAAAGTGGTTTCTGCTCATCGTACTCCTGATTTAATGTTTAACTTCGCCGAAAATGCTGCTAAAAATGGCTATCAAGTCATTATTGCAGGTGCTGGTGGCGCGGCTCATTTGCCAGGCATGGTCGCAGCTAAAACGATATTGCCGGTATTGGGTGTGCCAGTGCCGTCTAAACATTTGCAGGGTCAAGACTCTTTGTTATCGATTGTACAAATGCCTAAGGGCATACCTGTAGCCACTTTCGCTATTGGTGAAGCGGGAGCGGCTAACGCAGGTTTATTTGCAGTTTCTATTTTGGCCACTCACGATGCTGCTTTGGCAGGGAAATTGGCAGATTTTCGCTTAAAACAAGCAGAAAAAGTGCACGCGATGCAACTGACTGATTTGCCGATTAGCCAACAATAAATAGTGTTCAAAAAATACGCTCATTAAAAATCAATAATACCAAAGACTCAAGCATGAATTTAGAAAAAATCATTTTACCGCCCGCCATGCTAGGTATGCTTGGTGGTGGTCAACTAGGTCGATTCTTTGTGATAGCCGCACATGAGATGGGTTATAAAGTGACGGTCTTAGATCCCGATCAAAATAGCCCTGCGGGCAAAATAGCCGATGTGCATTTTTGTGCTGCATTTGATGATACAAATGCGCTTCATTCGCTTCTTAATACATGTGAAGCCATTAGTACTGAATTTGAAAATGTACCAGCGGCAACATTAGAGATGTTGGCAAAAACCACGATTGTGCGTCCTGCTGCAGCGAGCGTGGCGATTGCACAGCATCGTGTAAGTGAGAAAAATTTTCTACAAAATGCAGGTTTGCCAGTCGCACCTTTTGTGGTGATAAATAGTGTGCAAGATTTCCCAGAAGATAGTTCAGATATCTACCCTGCAATTCTTAAAGTAGCACGTTTTGGCTATGATGGTAAAGGTCAGGCTCGCGTAAAAAGCAATTCAGAGGCGCAGCAAGCTTTTGCTCAATTTAAGGGTGAGGAGTGTGTTTTAGAGAAAATGCTTAAGCTGGATTATGAGGTTTCTGTCGTGCTGGCGCGCGATGTGGTTGGCAATATTGCTGCTTTCCCTACCGCTGAAAATAGTCATTTGAACGGTATTTTAGATGTGACAACTGTGCCAGCAAGAGGCGGTACAGCACATGAAATTGCCATTAATCAGCAAGCACAGACACTTGCAGCAAAACTTGCTGAGAAGCTTAATTATGTTGGTGTGCTAGGGGTAGAATTTTTTGTATGTGGTGGCGAATTGTTGGTCAATGAAATTGCGCCGCGCCCACATAACTCAGGGCATTACACGATAGATGCTTGCGTTACCAATCAGTTTGAACAACAAGTGCGCGTGATGACGGGTTTGCCACTTGGTGATGCGCGTTTGCATAGTCATGCGGTGATGGTGAATTTATTGGGTGAAATTTGGCAAAACAATACAGAGCCTGCTTGGAACTTGGCGTTAAGTAATCCTAAGCTCAAAATGCATTTATACCGTAAATTTGAAGCGCGTGCTGGACGAAAAATGGGGCACTTTACTGTAATAGGTGAGGATAAGGATGAATTATTGATTTCTGCTATGAAGGTAAGAAATCAATTGGGTGTGGGTGCGTAAACCTTATATAAGTTTATAAATTGTAGATAATAAAAAAGCCGAACATCTGTTCGGCTTTTTTATTCATGCAATTAGCTAATTTTTTAAAATTATGCCATTGCCTTAATGGCTGCATTTAAGCGGCTTTTATGACGTGCTGCTTTATTTTTATGAATAATGCCTTTGTCTGCAATGCGGTCAATAATACTGACGTTTGCAACGTAAGAGGTTGCAGCAGCTGCTTTATCGCCAGCTTCTACCGCTTTGATGATTTTTTTAATTGCTGTACGCAATGTTGAACGTAATGCAGAGTTGTGTGCATTTACTTTTACTGATTGACGAGCGCGTTTGCGAGCCTGTGCGGTATTTGCCATGTGTTTTCCTAAACTTTTAACTGCATAAATACGAAACCGCATATATTAAAGTTTTCTGATCGTCTTTGCAAGACCTATCGCGCATTATCCTCTATTTAATTAATCAGTTCATTTTGAATTTCAACTTTAAAGTTTAAGCAGCGTTTAATTAGTTGAGCCAATTGTATCTAACAAGCCCGTAAGTCATGGGTTTTGGTGGGGCTGTCGTGCTAAAATAGCGTTTTGAAAATTATAAAATTTAGCATGCCACACTTCAAGCAAACTATTACCGCATGAATCTTCTCAAAGCCTTAGCCACCGTCGGAAGTATGACATTTGCTTCGCGCATTTTAGGTTTTGTGCGCGATACATTGATCGCGCGCGTGTTTGGTGCGGGCATTGCAACGGATGCCTTTTTTGTGGCGTTTAAAATTCCTAATTTACTGCGACGAGTTTCGGCTGAGGGCGCTTTTTCGCAAGCATTTGTACCAATTTTGGCTGAGTATAAAAAACAGCGTACCCACAATGAAACGCAGGCATTGATTAACCATGTCGCGACATTGCTCGGCCTGTTTCTGGTCATCATTACGATCATTGGCATGCTTGCTGCACCGTGGGTTGTGCAAGTCAGTGCCCCAGGCTTTGCATCAGATGCAGAAAAGTTTGAACTAACGATTCAACTTTTACGCATTACTTTCCCCTATATTTTCTTTATTTCGCTCGTTTCATTGGCGGGTGGTGTATTGAATACCTATGGCAATTTTTCAGTGCCTGCTTTAACACCTGTTTGGCTGAATGTGGCGTTTATTGTTGGCGTTTTACTAGTTGCACCATACTTTAATAACTCAATAAAAGTACTGGCTTGGGCTGTATTTGTCGGCGGCATTCTACAGATGCTCTACCAAATCCCTTACTTACTTAAAATTGGCTTGGTACCGCGCATCAGTTGGAATATAAATGACGAAGGTGTTTGGCGTATTTTAAAGCTGATGGGGCCAGCTGTATTTGGGGTGTCTATCGCACAAATTTCATTGTTGATTAACACCATTTTTGCATCATTTTTGGTCAGTGGCAGTGTGTCATGGCTATATTACGCTGATCGATTAATGGAATTTCCCACGGGGGTACTTGGCGTGGCATTAGGCACCATATTGCTACCAAGTTTATCTAAAAGCGTGGCAGATAAAGATAATCTTGAATACTCACAATTGCTGGATTGGGGTTTACGCCTGACTTTTATGTTAGCTTTGCCCGCAGCTGTGGCATTAGCGGTATTATCAACGCCATTGGTTGCAGGGTTGTTTAAATATGGGGCATTTACCCCACATGATGTAGAAATGACGCGCCAAGCGCTAATGGCCTATAGCTTAGGTTTGCTGGGCTTGATATTGGTCAAGGTGCTAGCGCCCGCATTTTACTCACGGCAAAATATCAAAACGCCAGTCAAAATTGCGTTATTTGTATTGGCGGCCACGCAGTTAATGAACCTACTTTTTTTAAAGGTGTTACATCAAAATCATTCAGGTTTAGCGCTTTCAATTGGCTTGGGTGCTTGCGTCAACGCGGCCTTGTTGTACTATCATTTACGTAAAGCCGATATTTATAAGCCACAGGCGGGATGGATTTTATTTATGGTAAAGCTTGGTGTTGCTGTTGCTGCTATGGCAATAGCTTTACACTTTGCTGCAGGTAATGATGCCTTATGGCTTAAGTATTCAATTTCCCCAAAAATGCTTCATTTACTCGGCTTATTGGTGTTAGGTTCAGGTGTTTATTTTGCAGCGTTATGGTTGATGGGCGTGCGCGCTAAAGACTTTATGCGCCGTGCTGTGATTTAGGCTGATGCAAGTCTTTCGTCATCTACCAGTTCACTCATGCCCGCCAATCGCAGTCGCCATTGGCAATTTTGATGGCGTGCATTTAGGTCATCAAGCATTACTAGATGACCTAGTTAAAGTCGCTAAGCAACAGGGCTTAATATCCGCAGTGATGACATTTGAGCCGCATCCGCGCGAGTTTTTTAGCCCTAATGATGCGCCTGCTAGGCTTACAACACTACGTGAGAAGCTGGAGTTATTTGATGCTGCAGGCGTTGAAAAAGTATTTGTTTGCCCGTTTAATGCGCGGTTTGCACAAATATCCGCGCAAGATTTTATGGTTAAACTGTTAAAGCAAGCGCTTGATGTTAAGTCGATACTAGTGGGTGATGATTTTCGTTTCGGCGCCAAACGCGCAGGTACTTTGACGGACATCACAGCGGCGGGTTTTGATTTGATTAATCAGCCCCAAATTAATTTGGCAGGGCAAAGAGTTTCTAGTACTCGGGTGCGCGAGGCCTTAGCCCATGGCGATCTAACTTTAGCCAAATCGCTGCTTGGTCGCGCTTACAGCATCAGTGGCAAGGTCGTACATGGCGCAAAGCGTGGTCGTCAATTGGGCTTTCCTACAGCCAATATCCACATGCGGCATGAGCGCCCTGCGTTAAATGGCGTTTATGCCGTAAAATTACGTCACTCGCAATTCAAAGGTGAGCAATTAGATGGATTACCAAGCGTGGCTAATTTAGGCGTGCGCCCTACGATTGCGGGCATTCCTAAATTGTTATTAGAAGTGCATGCGCTTGATTTTGCTGGTGATTTATATGGTCAGCATGTGCATGTGCAGTTTTTACATAAATTACGTGATGAAATGAAATTTGATGGGCTGGATGCGTTAAAAGCGCAAATTGCTGCAGATGTGGTTACTGCAAGAAGTTTTTTCAATGCCGTCATTCCGACGAAGGTCGGAATCTAGCGGCTTAAAAATAACTTTGATATTAATAAAAGATACTGAATTCCGACTTTCGTCGGGATGACAATTAGAGATTTAAATGACTGATAACGTGAACAAAGAACAAAATAAATACAAATTAAACCTGCCTGAAACAGCTTTTCCTATGCGTGGTGATTTGGCTAAGCGCGAGCCTGCATGGTTAAAACAATGGCAGGATCAAAAGCTATATCAAAAAATCCGTACTGCGCGTAAAGGTGCAACCAAATTTATTCTGCACGATGGCCCTCCGTATGCCAATGGTGATATTCACATTGGTCATGCTGTTAATAAAATCTTAAAAGATATCATTGTTAAATCTAAAACCATGAGCGGGTTTGATGCCCCCTACGTGCCAGGCTGGGATTGCCACGGCTTGCCGATTGAGTTAGTCGTGGAAAAAACGCATGGTAAAAATATTGATCCTGCCAAGTTTCGTGAACTATGTCGTGCCTATGCGGCAGAGCAAGTAGAACGCCAAAAGAAAGACTTTATCCGTTTAGGTGTTTTAGGTGATTGGGAAAACCCTTACCTAACGATGGATTTTAAAACTGAAGCTGACATTATGCGCGCTTTGGGTGAAATCTACAGCAATGGCTACCTATATCAAGGCAGCAAGCCTGTGCATTGGTGCGTCGATTGTGGCTCGGCATTGGCTGAGGCTGAGGTGGAGTATGAGGATATAAATTCTCCAACGATTGATGTGGGGTTTAAAGTGGTTGATAACGCGGCGTTAAGTAAAGCATTTGGTGTGGAGGTTACAGGCGATGCTTATGCTGTGATTTGGACAACTACGCCTTGGACTTTGCCAGCGAATCAGGCTGTGAGTGTGAATCCAGAGCTTGATTATGATTTAGTTCAAACTGACAGAGGTCTTTTTATACTTGGCGATTCTTTTGTCAACGATTTTGCAGTCTCAGATGCCTCATCAGTTTATTCATTGGACAACCCTACAGATGAAGATTGTAAGAATTTGTTGCTACCTCCAATTCTTCGTCGCTTTAATGTCAATACATATAAGCGACTAGCTAAATGTCAAGGTTTTAGTCTTGATAATCTACAACTCCAACACCCATTCGATAACCGCCAAGTGCCTATCATCTGTGGTGACCACGTAACAACCGATGCTGGTACAGGCTTAGTGCACACAGCAGCCGCCCACGGTAACGATGACTGGCTGGTAATGAAGGCTAATTTCCCAAACGAAAAACCGCGCATTTTAATGGGTGGGGATGGTAAGTTTTTTAATAGTGATTTGGTTGAGTTTGAGGCCATCCGTGGTTTATCACGCCAAGAAGCGAATAAAGTAATTTTGGCTAAAATGCAAGAAACTGGCAACTTGCTCGCAAGTGCAAGGTTAAATCATAGTTCCCCACATTGCTGGCGCCATAAAACGCCGTTGATGCAATTGGCTACGCATCAATGGTTTATAGGCATGAACTCTATAGGAAAAAAACTCCCCTCATCTGTAAGCGGGAGAGGAGCTAGGGGAGAGGGTGAGGGTGAGGAAGTAAGTCTCAGGCTGTTGGCAAATGCCGCAGTTGATGCAACTGAGTTTTTTCCAGCTTGGGGTCGTGCACGCTTAGAAGCAATGATTAAAAACCGTCCTGATTGGTGTGTTTCGCGTCAGCGTAACTGGGGTATACCGATGGGTTTGTTCGTGCATAAAGAAACTGGCGAGCCACATCCAAAAACGTCTGCCTTATTAGAGCAAGCTGCTTTACTAGTTGAGAAAGCTGGGGTTGAAGCCTGGTTTAGTTTGGATAGCGCGGCATTTTTAGCACAACATGTCCCCGAAAATGCGGATGAGTATAAAAAAGTAACTTACACCTTGGACGTTTGGTTTGATTCTGGTGCTACGCATTACGCTGTTTTACGCTCACACCCAGCATTAAAAGAGGAAGTATTAAATAGATTAGCGCATAAAAAACCAGCTGCCGATTTATATCTCGAAGGTTCTGACCAACATCGCGGCTGGTTTCAATCTAGCTTGCTTACAGGCTGTGCGATTGATGGTCGCGCGCCTTACAATGCCTTGCTAACGCATGGTTTTGTGGTGGATGGTGCAGGCCTTAAAATGAGTAAATCTAAGGGTAATGTGGTCGCGCCGCAAAAGGTGATGGATACTTACGGTGCGGATATTTTGCGCCTTTGGGTCGCCAACACGGATTACTCCGGTGAGCTGACGATTTCAGATGAAATTTTAAAGCGTGTGGCAGATAGCTATAGAAAAATCCGCAACACTATGAAGTTTTTATTGGCCAATGTCGCTGATTTTGATGTTGCAACACAAACTGTGCCTTATGAAAATCTATTAGAAATTGACCGCTATGCGCTAGCGGTATTACATGATTTATCCACCGAATGCCAAGTAGCTTATAACGCATACGAGCTGCATAAAGTTGTACAAGCTTTGGTACATTTCTGTGCAGAAGATTTGGGTGCTTTTTACTTGGATATACTTAAAGACCGCTTATATACTAATGCTGAAGCTTCACATGACCGCCGTGCTGCACAAACTGTATTGCTTAAAATCACGCAAGTACTAGCGGGTTTAATGGCGCCAATATTGAGCTTTACCGCTGAGGAAATTTGGCAAACGTTAACGCCATCAACCACAGACTACGTAGTGCTACACAATTGGTTAGATGCCAATGATGTGATTACTACAATCCAATATGCGGATGATGACACGAGCTTAAAAGCGAAATGGCAACTGATTCGTCAGGCAAAAGCCGATGCAGCAAAAGAAATTGAATTGCTGCGCTCAGCGGGGCAAGTAGGGTCATCATTACAAGCTGAATTAATATTTAGTGCGGCTGGAGCAAGCTACGATGCACTAGCAAGCTTAGGGGAAGATTTACGCTTTGCGATGATTACGTCACAAGCTAAATTAGCGCGAGTTGCGAGTGAAACAGAACAAAAAATTACCGTGCAGCCGAGTACCCATGCTAAGTGTGAGCGCTGTTGGCACTATGTTGCCGATGTCGGTGCAAATGCAGAGCATCCGACTATTTGTGGGCGTTGCGTTGGTAATTTATTTGGCAAAGCCATCAGCAGGAAATACGCTTAATGAGCAATAGAGTGCAAGGTCTGCTTAAATGGCTTAGTTTAAGTGCCATCATTATCGTAATAGATTTATACACGAAACATCTTGTACAGCAATCATTTCAGTATGGTGAGCATTTTGTGGTGACCAGCTTTTTTGATTTAGTGCGTTATCACAATGAAGGGGCTGCATTTAGTTTTTTAGCCGCAGCAGGCGGTTGGCAAAAGTACTTTTTTACTGCTGTTGCTTTAATTGCATCGGTTGCTATCATTTATTTGCTGCAAAAAAATGTGGGTGATAAAAGCTCTCCACAGAAACTTTTTTGCTTTGGTCTAGCCTTAATACTTGGGGGTGCACTAGGTAATTTGTACGACAGAGTGACACTGGGTTATGTCGTCGATTTTCTTTTCTTTCACTACCAAACTTTTTACTGGCCAGCGTTTAATGTGGCTGATAGTGCAATTTGCGTAGGAGTAGGTGTTTTATTATTAGATAGTTTTAAAAAACCACAAAAATAAGTAGCTTATACAGACCTTAGCACAGGGGCTAAAAATTAAGTTGCAAAACGCTAAAGCTCTAATGGGCTACAGCTTAGGAGAAAACATGCCAGATTGGAAAAAACTCATCGAGGGTAAAATCGCTTTGGCATTAAAAGCCAAAACTTCTGGTTTTAATTTGAGCAAGCCTAGCGACGATGCGCGTGTGCCTGCTGGTCAAAAGCGGGTAACAAACTTCCCAGTGTTAGATCTTGGTGTGCGCCCTAATGTCAATACCATCAATTGGAAGTTGCGTATTTACGGATTAGTCAATCATGAAATTAATCTAGATTGGGTAACTTTTCGTAACTTACCGCAGATGTTTGATACCTCAGATTTTCACTGTGTGACGCGTTGGAGTCAGTTAGATATGGACTGGCAGGGCGTATCGGCATGCGAACTCATTATGCAGGCAGACCCTAAACCAGAAGCCAAATATGTGACTTTGCACGGCTATGATGGCTACACGACCAATTTACCTTTAGAAGCTTTGTTAGATGATGATGTGATTATTGCGCACAGCGTATTAGGTAAATCACTCACTGCTGAACACGGCGGCCCTGCACGAATCATTGTGCCAAAACGCTACGCTTGGAAGGGCGCAAAATGGCTCAAGGCCATTGAGCTGCATGAGTTTGACCGCCCAGGTTTTTGGGAAGTACGCGGTTACCATAACGATGCTTTTCCGTTTGAGGAACAGCGATTTTCTGATGATGATTAGCGGGATTTTTTGATCAAATACGCTTCATCAAATTGTTTCATTACCAAAACTTACGCTTCAAACTTTTTGCTAGTATCA
>JAYVFU010000054.1:0-16427 GCA_043772865.1 Methylophilaceae bacterium | reverse complement strand
TGCAATAGGTATCACCTTAAATTTGTCTGCTTGTAGTAAAGGGGATTCCGCTGGAGCAGGTAATCCAGGTGGTGGCATGCCAGCGATGCCTGTTACCGTTGTTAGCATGGAACCAACTAACGTACCTATTACTGCTGAGGCAGTTGCACAAACTGAGGGTGCGAGTGAGGTGGAAATTAGGCCGCGTGTTGGTGGGATTTTATTAAAACGACTATATCAAGAGGGTGCAGCGGTTAAAGCTGGTCAACCTATGTTTTCAATTGACCCAGTGCCTTATCAAATTGCATTATCACTCGCTAAAGCTCAAATGGCTCAACAGCAAGCTAAAATTGATCAAACTAAACGTGAGGCTGCGCGCTTACAAACTTTGCTTGAAACACAATCTATTAGCCAACGCGAATACGATAATGCTGTAAGCGATAACGCAACCGCTGTTGCAACTTTACAGCAAGCATTAGCGGCTGTGCATGAAGCTGAATTAAACTTATCCTATACCACTGTATTAGCGCCATCTAGCGGCATTTCTGGTCGTTTTCAATTTTCTGAAGGTGCATTAGTGGCTGCAAACACAAGTTTATTGACCACTATTGTGCAGCTATCGCCAATTTGGGTGCGTTTCAGCTTTTCAGATAATGAAATTAAAGCTCTCGGTGGGCAACTTAACCAAACCACGGTTAAAAAAGTGAGCTTGATATTGCCTGATGGAACTGAGTATAAACAAGAGGGAAAACTCAATTTTGCAGCTAGTCAAATTGACCCGACTTTGGGTACACAGCAGTTACGGGCTGAATTTAGTAATGCTGATAAAAGCTTGCTGCCAGGTCAATTTGCTCGTATTAGAGTCACAACCGGTACACGTGAAGGCGTATTTATTGTGCCTCAAACATCAGTACTCACCAATGATCAAGGTAAGTTTGTCTATGTAGTTAACCAAAAAAATGAAGCTGTATCACGCCCAGTAGTTGTGGGTGATTGGTCGGGTAAAGGCTGGGTAATTTTATCGGGTTTAACTGCAGGTGAGAAAGTGGTCACAGATAATTTGCTTAAATTGCACCCTGGTGCTGCGGTTGTGCCACATGCACCTGGAGAAGCCCCAGCGATGCCTGCGCACAAGTAAATACTTACAGCTTGCAAATCCTAGCCACATACTGAGTGTATGACTTCTACAAAAACGCAGTAATTTAGGTATTAGATACTTAAGAGAAAAACATGACCAAATTTTTTATTACACGGCCAATTTTTGCTTCCGTGCTGTCCATTATTATTCTGCTTGCTGGTTTAGCCGCTGCATTTAAGCTACCAATTGCGCAATATCCACAAATTGCGCCGCCAACTGTGCTGATTACTGCTATTTACCCAGGTGCGAGTGCTGATACACTTTCTAAAACGGTAGCAGCGCCCATTGAGGAACAGTTAAGTGGTGTAGAGGGCTTGCTGTACTTTAATTCTAGTGCTGACTCTAGCGGTGCGTTAACGATTACTGCTACTTTTGAAGTAGGTACTGATGTAGATAAAGCGACATTTAACGTAAGTAACCGCGTGAATATCGCTACGCCACGTTTACCAGAAGAAGTGCGCCGTACTGGTGTTGTGGTGCAAAAACGTTCTAATGATATTTTGTTAGTGGTGATGCTCACCGATAAACAAAAAAAATATAACACTTTATTTTTAAGTAACTATGCAACGCTAAACGTATTAGATGAAGTCAAGCGTGTAAAAGGCGTAGGTGATGCCAGTATTTTTGGTGCGCAAGATTATGCGATGCGCATATGGTTACGCCCAGACCGTATGGCGCAGTTAGGCGTCACAACAACCGATGTTGCCAACGCTATTCAATCGCAGAATGCGCAATATGCCGCAGGTAAAATTGGCCAAGAACCTAATACTAGCGATCAATTAATAGAATATACCGTCACAGCAAAAGGGCGTTTAATTAACCCTGAAGAGTTTGGCAATATTATTTTGCGTGCTAGTGGCTTTAACGGTGTATTGCACTTAAAAGATGTGGCTAGAGTCGAGTTAGGCTCACAAAGTTATAACGTACGTACGTCATTGGATGGCTTGCCTGGCGTAGGCATTCCTATTTTCTTGCAAAGTGGCGCTAATGCGCTAGATACTGCGCAAGCCGTTAAAGATCGTGTAGATGAACTTAAAAAACGTTTCCCCCCTGGTATTGATTACGAAGTGCCGTATGACACCAGTGCTTTCGTAAAGTCATCGATCAGTGAAGTAATTAAAACCTTAGGTGAGGCCATGGTGTTAGTGGTACTGGTGGTCTTTGTATTTTTACAAAGCTGGCGCGCAACGTTAATTCCGCTGATTGCGGTGCCCATTTCTTTAATTGGTACATTTGCTGGTTTATTTATATTTGGCTTCTCCATTAACACGCTTACCTTATTCGCCATGGTGCTGGCGATTGGTATTGTGGTGGATGATGCGATTGTGGTGCTAGAAAACGTTGAGCGATTGATGAGCGAAGAAAAGCTATCGCCAATCAATGCCGCTATTAAGTCAATGGAGCAAGTATCTGGTGCAGTTATTGCTATTGTATTGGTGCTTTGTGCCGTATTTGTGCCAGTCGCTTTCTTAGGTGGTATTGCAGGTGAGATGTACCGCCAATTTGCGGTGACGGTAGCGGTTTCTGTAGTCATTTCTGGCGTTGTGGCGCTAACACTTACCCCTGCTTTGTGTGCGATTTTACTAAAAGCCGTTCATGAAGAAAATAAATTCTTTAGGCCATTTAATCGTGGTTTTACTAAGTTAACTAATGCTTACAGTAATGCCGTATCGTTTACTTTAAAACATAGAATTGTTGGTGCTATTGTCTTTGTGGGCGTTATCGCATTTGTAGGGATATTGCTCCGAATAGTGCCAGGTAGCTTTGTACCAGCAGAAGACCAAGGATATGTTATTGCTGCGGTGATTATGCCGGATGGCTCTACGCTAAGTCGGACCACTAAAACTACTGAAGCCGTGCGTGCAGCTATATCAAAAGACCCTGCAGTGGCGCATGAATTTGTTGTCAATGGCTTTGATTTGATTGGTAATGGCAATAAAACCAGCGCTTCCACAATGTTTGTACGGATGAAAGATTGGGAAGAACGCAGTACCACAGCAGAGCAGATTGTAGGTAAGTTGTTTGGTATTGGGATGAGTCAGCCAGACGGTATTGCCATTGCTTTTAACCCACCGGCCATACGTGGTTTAGGTAGTTCAGGTGGTTTTGAAGTTTATGTACAAAGCCGCTCTGATACTAATCCACAGCATTTGGCAGGGGTAGTGAATGATTTAATGGAGGCACTTAAAAAAGAGCCAAAATTAGCGGGAATTAACACATTTTTCCGTCCAACAGTGCCGCAGTTATTTGTAGAAGTAGATGAAGCAAAAGCCATATCACAAGGCGTAGCAGTCGCAGATATTTATGCCACTTTACAAAGCACGATGGGCCAATTGTATGTCAATGACTTTAATAAGTCTGGGCGTACATATCGCGTGCAATTACAAGCAGAACCTGAATTTAGGATGAAACCTGAAGATTTAGGTAAGGTATATGTGCGTTCTGCAACCAATCAAATGATTCCATTATCAGCCTTGAGCAAAGTAAGTGATTTGGTAGGTGCAGAACAATTAGAGCGTTACAACGGTTTGTTATCTGCCAAAGTGTTAGGTGGTGGTGCGGCTGGCGTAAGCTCAGGCGATGTGATTAAAATGGTAGAAAAAATCTCAGCCCAAAGCTTGCCAGAAGGCTATCAAATTGCTTGGACAGGGCAGGCTTACCAAGAAAAGCGTACGGGTTCAGCGGCAATTTTTGCTTTCGGTTTTGCGATTATCATGGTGTTTTTGATTTTAGCCGCGCAATTTGAAACATGGGCGCTACCTTTGGCGGTAATTATGGCAGTGCCGTTTGCGTTAGCAGGTGCACTTATTGCTGTGTTAGTACGTGGCATGCCTAATGATATTTACTTTCAAATCGGATTAATCACACTGGTAGGGCTTGCGGCTAAAAATGCGATTTTGATTGTAGAGTTTGCAAGCCAAAAAATGGAAGAAGGCATGCCTCCAATACAAGCCGCATTAGAAGCTGCAAAATTGCGTTTTAGACCTATTTGTATGACATCGTTAGCGTTTATTATGGGTATGGTGCCATTGGTGTTTGCAAGTGGTGCTGGTGCTGCTGCAAGGCGCAGTATGGGTACTGGCGTATTTGGTGGTATGTTGGTAGCAACCTTTGTCGCGACCATTTTTATCCCGCTGTTTTTTACTTGGTTAAGCGGTAAGCACATTCGCCACCACGGCCATGTAGAAGGCGTGGATGGTTATCATGAGGCACATCAAGAGCAAGCAAATAAAGAGCAAGTTGTACATCAAGTAGAAAATAAGGATGCACCAAATGTTTAAATTGAAAGTAACACGTGAGGCAATCATTGGTTTGTTGTTGCCTATTACGTTATCAAGTTGTGCGTTGATTGGTTTAGATTACAGCCGCCCTGTCATCAGCACCCCTGCTGAATACGCTAATGTTGAAAAAAATGCAGAGGCCAATTCAGCTAATGCTGCCATTGCAAAAGACTGGTGGACTTTATATCAAGACCCTATTTTGAATGATCTTATCGCTAAAGCTTTGCAAAACAATACAGATATAAAATCTGCCGTTGCAAGTATTGAACAAGCCGATGCTTATGCTCGCGAAGTAGGTGCCGCGCTATTTCCGCAGGTGGATTTAGATGCAGGTGCAACTCGCTCACGCTCTTCACAATTAACTAGTCGATCAAACCAGCCTGGCTTTCAACCGTTAAGCACAAGTTATAGCGTGCAATTAGGTACCTCATTTGAAATTGACTTTTGGGGTAAATTTCGTCGCGCTAAAGAATCAGCGCGCGCACTTGCACTTTCTAGTCGCTACGCGAAAGATACCGTGAGCTTATCTTTATCTAGCCTAATCGCAAGCAACTATTTGCAATTACGTAGCTTAGAAGCACAAATAGCAGTTTCTAAAGATAATCTGCGCAGCCGTGATGAAAGTTTAGCGCTCACTAAACGTCGTTTAGCTGGCGGTGTGGTATCTAATTTGGATGTACAACAAGCACAAGTGAATAGCAGCAATTTAGTCGCGCAAATTATTGAGCTTGAACGCCAGCGTGAAGTTGCCTTACATCAATTAGGCTTGCTAACAGGCGATTTAAGCTTAAATCTAGCTAGTACTACTGCTAGCAACGATTTAAAAACATTGCCAATACCTCCAACACCGCCAGTAGGCTTGCCATCCGCTTTATTAGAAAATCGCCCTGATGTTGCACAGGCCGAGCAGAACTTAGTCTCAGCCAATGCCAATATTGGCGTAGCAAAAGCGGCGTTATACCCTACTATTTCACTCACTGGCTTGTTCGGAGGTGAAAGTGCAGCGCTAGGTGATATTTTAAAATCACCAGCGCGTATTTGGTCGCTAGGCTTAGGTTTAAACTTACCTATTTTTGATTCGGGTCGTTTAAATTCGCGCGTTGATCAAGTCACCGCCCAACAAAAACAATCGCTTGCAAGTTATGAAGGTGCTGTACAAACGGCATTTACAGAAGTGAATGATGCACTAGTGAATGTACGCAAAAATACCGAACGTGAAGCTGCACTAGATACAAGCCAGCAAGCTGCAAAAGAAGTATTGCGCATTTCAGAAAATCGCTATAAAGCCGGTTACACGGCCTATCTAGATGTATTAGATGCACAACGTGTTTACAACGAAGCAGCTACCAACTTTATACAAAGTCGTCAGGCTAGATTAGTCGCAACGGTGGATTTGTTTAAAGCCCTTGGCGGTGGCTGGCAAGGCATTAAGATTGAGGAAGCAAAAAAATAACTGATTACACTTAGATTGATTATTTTGATTGGTTATCTTAAAGAAATTAATCAAGCTTACAAGTAGGCGGCTACCTCAAATTTATCCTACAGCAATATGTGGGAATATAACTTTCACCCAATCATCTTTAGCATCAACTGGGCTACCAAGTTTAATGAGCTTGATAGATCGATTGACTGTAATCTCATAAATTTCATTTTGGCGATACTCTACTTTTGGTAGGATCAAAGTGGACTCGTTGGCTATTCCAGCTTCTATAGGGCAATACAGTGCGTTAAAACCCATACTAATTGAATTGCTACCTGCAAGTGGTGCAAATTTATTAGTTGGTTCAAGGCTAGCTTGCGGCTCAATTGCATGCATATGCGCCCAGTTAGCAAATCGCGCAATCACCTCTAAGCCCACATGCAGTTTATCTAAGTCACGCATAGGCATTACGGCACGTACCACAGCAATAATTACTCGGGGTGGTCTTTCATCCATAGCTAAGCCAACTAATCTACCTGTCTTTAGCCATGTTTTAGATTCTTTTGAAGTGGTTGCACCTATGCCTCTGGCGCTTTCGTTTGAAATTGTCCAGGCTTCATAGTGTGGCTCGATTTGTAAAATATTAAGGCTACCTTCACGCCTAATTGAGGTATGAGAAGATAGTTTTTCGTCAAAACTTTTTCTACTGGATATAATATTTAGGCCTACGTTGGATGTTTTTTTTGCGTAATGTTCCATTTGATTACATATTTCTAAAATACCATAAGCAATGACTGCAGTTTTTTCAATCACCTGCCGATCTTCTTTTCTACGTTGTCTTACATAAGCTAATTTTGACCATTCACTACGTAAAATCTGCAATGTTTCGTGTAAGTTTTTTATATCGCTCACTTCAGCTAGTTCCAAGTCTTGTGGAATTTGTCCTTGCTCAGTGAGTGCTAAAGCGCTAGTTAATTTAGATTCAAATGCGTCAATCTGGCAGTATCGATTGCTAGGTGTAATTGTGAAGTGTCTGGTTCTTTTTGCGCAGGCATCTTTTTTTAAATCAATGACAAACAAATGTGCTGCCTCATCAAAATTAGTAGCCATTTCAACTGTATTAAGCCAAGTATTAAGTAGGTACGCCGCCGTTTGAAAATGCATACGCTGCATGTTGGTATTTTCTAAAGTCCCAAGTAGTGAAGCTTGCATAATGAAGGCAGAAATTGTACTGCTAGGTGCAGTTCCAAACGCTGTGCCAAATGCTTGTATTGGGATGTTGAGCACATCTTTTCTGTCTGCAATTTCGTAGAGTTTAAATAATTGCAACCACATATTTGCTGGCGCTGGCACATGATCAAAGTAACGCCATTTCAACATGTTAATAGAAATACTAGCAACGTTAGCAATTGAAATAAGCAGGGTATTGTGGTCGATACTACTATCTAAAGATGTAGCATTTAATAGTTCAATTAAACGCAGATAATTTAAGTAAGATTGACGGTAATAATTGAATGCTGCATTGGTCATGTTCAATTCTAAATCAGCACGTAAATTGCCTGATTTAGCAAACTGATAAGCTAATTTTTCAGCACGAGGTAGCGTGTGTGCCTCAACCATTGATAAATAATCAAAACGTTTTTTAACAGTGAGTGCATCATCGTTAAGAATAACGGCAAGATGCTTTGTGGTTAAAGTTAAAGCACTGACATCATCTAGTGTATCTAACGATAGAAGCCACGCTAGTTCAGATGGCAAATTTTGTTTTGTAACTTTATTGATGTTTATCTTAAATAAATTTTTTATAAAATTAGCCATATAACTACAATGTAATGATTATTCAGTAATTTATCAAGCAGCTATATCAAACCACAAAGTGAAAATTAGCCTATCTAGTCAGGCACATAACATGAGTTCATAACCTATGTACGTGGTAAAATTCACTTTTAATTTTACAATATAATTTATGACCGTTCGTACTCGTTTTGCTCCTAGTCCCACTGGCTACTTACATATTGGTGGCGCCCGGACTGCTTTATTCTCTTGGGCTTACGCACGTAAGCTTGGCGGTAAGTTTATTTTGCGTGTTGAAGACACCGATGTTGCGCGCTCAACGCCAGAGGCTGTACAAGCTATTTTAGATGGTATGCAATGGCTAGGCATTGATTATGACGAAGGTCCGTTTTATCAAATGCAGCGCATGGAAGAATATAAAGTGCATATTCAAGCGATGCTAGCCAGTGGTCACGCCTATCATTGTTATTGCACCAAAGAAGAGTTAGAGGCTTTACGTGAAAGCCAAACGGCGAATAATCTTAAGCCACGTTACGATGGTCGTTGGCGGCCTGAAGAAGGCAAAATTTTACCTTCGCCTCCTGAAGGCGTTCAAGCGGTAGTCCGCTTTAAAAATCCGAAAACAGGCACAGTTGCTTGGAATGACTTAGTTAAGGGTCAAATCAGCATTGCTAATGAAGAGTTGGATGATCTTATTATTTCGCGTGGCGACGGTACCCCAACTTATAACTTTTGCGTGGTAGTTGATGATTGGGAAATGGGTATTACGCATGTGATTCGGGGTGATGACCATGTGAATAACACCCCACGCCAAATTAATATGCTCAAAGCCTTGGACGCGGTCATTCCGCAATATGCGCATTTGTCGATGATTTTAGGCGATGACGGGCAAAAGCTATCAAAGCGCCACGGTGCTGTGAGCGTCACACAGTATGACGATGATGGTTATTTGCCTGAAGCCGTACTTAATTACTTAGCTCGATTGGGATGGAGTCACGGCGATGATGAAATTTTCAGCATGCAGCGGTTTTGTGAATGGTTTGATCTAGACCATATCACCCCTTCAGCCGCACAATTTAATACTGAAAAACTGAATTGGCTCAATGCACATTACATCAAAGAAGCAGATATTGTTATATTGGATGCTGATATCACCAAACGTTTAGCAGCAATGCAGGTCACAGTCGCTGTAACACCTAATTTAGCGGATGTGCTAAATTTGTATCGTGAACGCGCTAACAATTTAAATCAATTAGCCAAAGATATAGCTTACTTTTATGCACTGCCAGCCACCAATGCTGCAGATGTTGAAAAACATATCCCACCAGAAATTTTACCTGTTATTAAAGTTTTGGCTCACGAATTAGCAACATGCGATTGGACTATTGAAGCTATTCATGCTGCTATTAATCATGTAGTCACTGCTAATGCGCTCAAGTTTCCTAAAGTTGCCATGCCACTTCGCGTTATGCTCACTGGCGTTGCACAATCGCCAAGTATTGATGCAGTAATGATGATTTTGGGACGTGAAGAAGTATTAGCTAGATTGGGCACATTTATAGGTTAAATATTCCCTAAGTGCTTAATAAATGCGCATTTAAGATGTTAAAACTGTAATGAAAAAAATGAATAATTTAGCAATAATTATTGTTATTGAAACATCTTAAGAACAAAAACTCTAACAATTAGTCATAACTACAGATTTAATTGCAAAGTAATGTAAATAAATGAAGTGTAATTAGAAATTAATGTTGAATTTTTTAATAAGAACTCCATAATCTAACTAACAATATAGGGAGCTGCTATGAACAGTAAAGGTCAAATGTTACAAGATCCATTTTTAAATACGCTGCGTAAAGAGCACGTGCCAGTTTCCATTTATTTGGTTAATGGCATTAAATTACAAGGTCAAGTAGATTCATTTGATCAGTATGTAATTTTGCTTAAAAATACAGTCACCCAGATGGTATATAAACACGCAATTTCTACCATTGTGCCTGCACGTGCGGTAGTGATGCCAACTATTACACATGAAGAAGAGTAACTGAAAATATTTGATTTTTTTTCTAGCTAACAAATTACAACCAACTAAATAAATTATATTTAAACGTAACTTAACATTGATAGTGACTCAATAAAATAATGTTCGATAGACCTAGCGGCAGTGATGCGGTTGTACTAGTAAGTATTGATTTTGGCGAGCCAGATTATGAAGAAAGCCTGCAAGAATTACGTCAACTAGTATTAAGTGCAGGTATGAAAATTCGCGCTACGGTTGAAGGTAAACGCAGCGTTCCAGATGCAAAATATTATGTAGGTTCTGGTAAAGCTAATGAAATAGGTGAAGTGCTAATCGCGAGCGAATCTGATGTAGTTGCTTTTAATCACGATTTAAGTCCATCACAACAACGCAATTTAGAGCGTGTGCTCAAGTGTCGTGTAGCAGATCGTACAGGTTTAATTCTCGATATATTTGCACAACGAGCGCAAAGCCACGAAGGTAAATTACAAGTTGAGCTGGCGCAACTAGAGCATTTATCTACCCGTTTAGTGCGTGGTTGGACACACTTAGAACGCCAAAAAGGCGGCATTGGTGTACGTGGTGGTCCAGGTGAAACGCAGCTTGAAATGGATAAACGTATGTTGCGTGATCGCGTAAAGCAATTGCGTGAAAAACTTAATAAACTTAAGCAACAACGCGGCATGCAGCGCCAAGCACGTAAACGGTCTCAACTCATGACTGTGTCTTTAGTGGGCTATACTAATGCTGGAAAATCCACTTTATTTAATCAATTAACACAATCTGGCGTGTATGCAGCTAATCAGCTTTTTGCAACACTAGATACTACTTCACGTAAAATGTATTTCCCAGAAGCGCCTTACCCTGTTGTGTTGTCTGATACGGTAGGCTTCATTAAACATCTGCCAACAACGCTCATTGAAGCATTTGGTGCAACTTTAGAAGAGGCTGCGCAAGCGGATTTGTTATTAAATGTAGTCGATGTTTCAAGTACTAACCGTGATGCGCAAATTGCACAAGTTAACTTAGTACTTAATGAAATCGGAGCCTCTAAAGTAGCTCAAATATTAATACTTAATCAAATTGACAGGTTAGGTTTACCGCCAGGAATTGAGTTTGATGAATATGGTAAAATTACTAAAGTAAGAGTGTCCGCTCTGACTGGTGCAGGCTTAGATTTGATTAAGCAAGCCATGTTAGCGCACCAGCAATATTTAAAAAAATTAAGCACAGAAGAAAGCGCTTATGCCTAAAATATTTTGGGTATCTATTCATTCAATTAAAAATAACCGTAAACAAAAACTCGGAGTTCTACATGGCAAATAATCAAGGTGGTAATCGTAATGATGGGCCGCCAGATTTAGATGAAATATTGCGTAATTTCAGTCGCAAATTAAATACTTTATTCGGCAAAACCAACAATTCTGGCGGTAATAATACACCTCCAGCTGCTAATCCTTTCACTGGGCGTGACATACCTGTGTTGCCAATTTTAATTGTCATCGCTATTATTTGGCTAATGACGGGTTTTTATATCGTTGATCAAGGCTCACGTGGTGTAGTGCTACGTTTTGGTAAACATGTAGAAACCACAATCGCAGGACCGCACTGGCATATTCCTTATCCAATTGAAAGTGTGATAACCGTTAATTTGCAGCAAGTACGTACGATAGAACTAGGCTATAGAACAGATGACGCAGGTGGCTCAAAAATTAAACAGCCTGCTGAAGCATTGATGTTAACCGATGATGAAAATATCATTGATTTACAATTTGCTGTGCAATATGACTTAAAAAGCGCAGAAGATTACCTTTTTAAAAACCTAGATGCTGATGGTGCTGTGCGCTCAGCTACAGAATCGGCCGTGCGTGAAGTTGTGGGTAAAAGCAAGCTGGATTATGTGTTGCAAAATGGTCGGGAAGATGTTTCAACAAAAACTAAAATACTCACTCAACAAATTTTAGATAGATACGAAACTGGTATTAATATTGTGAGCATTTCTATGCAAGGGGCATCGCCACCTAAGCAGGTGCAAGAGGCCTTTGATGATGTTAACCGCGCTAATCAGGATTTAGAACGCCAAAAAAATGAAGGTCAGGCTTATGCTAATGATGTCATTCCTAAAGCGCGTGGTACCGCATCACGCTTGGTGGCAGAATCCGCGGGTTATAAATTACGCGTAGAAAATGAGGCTAAAGGTAATGCTAGCCGTTTTGAGCAAATTTTAACGCAGTATAATCGCGCACCTGTAGTAACACGCCAACGCTTATACATCGATGCTCAAGAGCAAATATTATCTAGTGTGAGCAAAGTACTTGTGGATCAGAAAAATGGTAATAGCATGTTGTATTTACCTTTAGACAAACTTATATCAGCCAGCAGTGCTAATACTATAAATAATGCTGCATCAGTTCCAGTGGCTGCTAGCACTACAAATGCTCTGCCTGCACAACCGCCAGTAAGTGACGATAGAAGTCGTGATAGGGTTGAGCGTTAATAAAACAAAGCTGTTAATTGCAAAATAATGATGCAAAAAAACAAAATGAGAGATAAGCAATGAAAAATTTAGTCACAGTATTAGTAGGCTTTGTGGTCGCCTTAATGCTATTTAGTTTATCTGCATTTACAGTAGATCAGCGCGAATATGCGATTGTTATTAGGCTTGGGCAAATTGTCAAAGTAGAAAAAACACCAGGTTTGTTTTTTAAAATGCCTTTAGTAGATGAAGTTAAGTTCTACGAAAAACGCATTTTTACTTTAGATAAAGACGATGCTGAGCGCTTTAATACGGCAGAAAATAAATACATGCTGGTTGATTCATTTGTCAAATGGCGCATTATTGATCCCATTAAATACTATGTTTCTGTGCGCGGAGATGAAGTGAGTGCAGAGCGTAGATTATCTCAAAATGTTAATAATGGGTTACGTGCAGAATTTGGTCGCCGCACCATTCATGATGTCATTGCAGGAGAGCGCGGTCAGATAATGGACATATTACGTGCAAAAGCTAATGCTGAAGCGGCTTCTATGGGCATTGAAGTGGTGGATGTACGTTTAAAACGAGTTGATTATACCGATGAAATCAGTGGTTCAGTTTACCAACGTATGGAAGCAGAACGTAAGCGCGTTGCCAATGAATTGCGCTCGCAAGGCTTTGCTGCATCAGAGAAAATCCGTGCAGATGCTGATAAGCAGCGTGAAGTGATTATTGCAGAGGCCTACCGTGATGCGCAACAAACTAAAGGTGAAGGTGATGCCAAAGCCAGTGAAATTTATTCAGCGGCTTATAGTAAAAACCCTGAATTTTATGCTTTTTATCGCAGCACAGAAGCTTACAGAAACAGCTTTAAAAATAAGAGTGATGTAATGGTGTTAGATGCAAACTCCGACTTTTTGAAATACATGCGCTCATCTGGTGGCAAAACTGCACCAGTGGTTAGCAAATAGAATTTAAATAATTATAAAGCACACTTAATCTCATAAAAAAATGAATGCGTCATCTACTGTTATTAGCGTTTGGATTGATGTTTGTTTTTGAGGGATTATTCCCATTTATAAGCCCAAAAAGTTGGCGTGAAACATTTAAACGTTTGATTGAACTCAAAGATGGTCAATTAAGATTTATGGGTTTAATTTCACTAGCCGCTGGCATAGTACTAATATATCTGAGTAGGCATTAATCAGCTAAATCTGTGAAAACTAGGTCGATGCTAGCATGACACAAGATACAATCAAGCCAGTTCAATTTAGCCCTAAGTAAAATCAAGTAGAAGTGTTAAAAAATCGAGTGGATTTAGTTAATTTGTAATTCAACGTTATAATCTCAACTCATTTTTAAATTAAGAACTCCCAAAGTGTTTACCACGTATGCGTAATTGGTTACTCCCCGAATATATTGAAGATGTTCTGCCCGCAGAAGCTGCGCGCATTGAACAATTACGTCGTCGCTTGCTCGATTTGTTTAGCTCACATGGCTATCAGTATGTTATTCCACCCATGTTGGAATATCTAGAATCGTTGATTACAGGTACTGGTCATGATTTAGATATTGCCACCTTTAAAGTTGTGGATCAGTTGACTGGGCGTTTAATGGGCGTGCGCGCTGATATGACCCCACAAACTGCGCGTATTGATGCACATATGCTTAACAACCAAGGCGTTACGCGCTTGTGTTATGCAGGGAGTGTGTTGCGTACTCAAGCGGATGGATTAGCGCAAACACGCGAACCTTTGCAAGTAGGCGCCGAATTATATGGCCATGCAGGTGTTGAGAGCGATATTGAAATTCAGCGTTTAATGATTAAAGCGCTGCAGGCAACTGGTATTAAAGATCTTCATATTGATTTTAGTCATGTGGGTATTTTTGGTAGTTTGGTTAAAGAAAATAAACTAAGTGACGCTTTAGAGCAGGCTTTATATGCTGCGCTACAAAGCAAAGATAAGTCAGCGGTTAGTCAGCTAGCTGCGGGTCTTGATAAAGCCACGCATAACGCTTTGGTCAGTTTGACTGATTTAAATGGCGATGTAAGTATCATTGAACAAGCAGAAAAAATCTTACCAGCTACTCCAATTATTCAACAAGCTCTGCAAGACTTACGTCAAGTGAGCAATCAGCTTATAGATTTAGGCGTAAAAGTAGGTTTTGATTTAAGCGAGTTACGTGGTTACCATTACCATAGCGGTATGGTATTTGCTGCCTATGCGCATGGGTACTCAGGCCCATTAGCGCTAGGTGGGCGTTATGATGAAGTTGGTTCAGCATTTGGACGTGCGCGTTGTGCTACAGGATTTAGTTTAGATTTACGTGGTGTAGTTTTAGCGCTGCCGCCTGCCGTTTTACCTAAAGCGATATTTGCGCCACTAGGAAATGATATGGATTTAATCACGAAAATTGAAGCTTTGCGTCATGATGGTGAGATTGTAATTCAAGAACTTTCAGGTCATGAGGCGCATCGAGATGAGTTGAATTGCGATCGAAAACTAGAGCACTACAACTCTGGGTGGCATGTCGTGAAAATTTAGTACTAAAACTTGATATTAGTAACAATTAAACAATTCTAAAGTATAAAGATTAAGTAAATTATGGCAAAAAGCACCGCAAAAAACGTAGTTGTGATTGGTACACAATGGGGCGATGAGGGCAAAGGTAAAATTGTTGATTGGCTAACTGACCATGCGCAAGGTGTGGTGCGCTTTCAAGGTGGACATAATGCAGGCCATACATTGGTGGTGGGTCAAGGCGATGCACAGCGTGTGTACAAGCTAAATCTTGTACCGTCAGGCATCGTACGCTCTGGTATCAATTGCTACATTGGTAATGGTGTTGTATTAGATGCTGGTCATTTACTGGGCGAAATTGCCGCACTTGAAAAAGATGGCTTAGAGGTGAAAAGTCGTTTAAAAGTAAGCCCAGGATGCCCATTAATTTTAAGTCACCACGTAGCGGTGGATGTCGCGCGTGAAGCTAAACGTAGCGCGGATAAAAAAATTGGCACCACTGGCAAAGGAATTGGCCCAACTTATGAAGATAAAGTAGCGCGCCGCGCTTTGCGTGTTTATGATTTATTTTATCCTGAGCGCTTTGCGGAAAAATTACGCGACGTGATGGATTATCATAACTTTGTACTCACTCAATATTTGGGTGCACAAGCTGTTGATTATAATCAGCAATATGATGCTAGTATGCAGCATGCAGTAGCGCTTAAACCGATGATAGCTGATATTTCTGCTGAGCTTTATGCTGCCAATGACAGAGGCGATAATCTGTTGTTTGAAGGCGCACAAGGTACTTTGTTAGATATCGATCACGGCACCTATCCATACGTCACATCAAGTAACTGTATTGCAGGCCAAGCCTCTGCGGGTACTGGTGTTGGCGCCAATATGTTGCATTACGTGCTGGGTATTACCAAAGCATATACCACTCGTGTGGGTGGTGGTCCTTTCCCTAGTGAGTTGGATATTGAAACTGCTGGCGTGCCTGGTTATCAAATGTCAAATAAAGGTCAAGAAATTGGCACTGTGACCAAACGTAAGCGCCGTTGTGGCTGGTTTGATGCCGCCGCATTACGCCGCTCAGCACGTATTAATGGTCTCACAGGCTTATGTATTACCAAGCTGGATGTGTTAGATGGCATAGACTCACTTGATATTTGTACTGGCTACGAGCTAGATGGCAAAGTCGTGGATATGTTACCTGTGGGTGCAGATGATGTGGCACGCTGTAAACCAATCTACGAAACAATTGCAGGTTGGCATGAAAATACTTTTGGTGTAAAAACATGGGATGGTTTGCCAAAAAATGCGCAGAACTATCTTAAACGACTAGAAGCCTTATGCGGCGTGCCAATTGCCATTGTTTCAACAGGTCCAGAGCGTGACGAAACCATTGTGTTGCAACATCCCTTTGCTGTTTAACATCGGGCTTGTTTTTTCTTAGAGTATGAGAAATCATGTAACTAATCAGCGTTTAGCATGGGCAGTTACAGGCTCTGGACACTTTTTGCGTGAGTCTTTGGCATTGTTAAAAACGCTTGAAAATGTCGATATATTTTTAAGCAAAGCCGCTGCAGAAATCATTAAGCAATATGGTTTTCAAGCAGACTTAGATGCCACAGCCCATAAGGTATACCAAGATAAAACTTCCAGCAGCATACCGGTGGAGCTGTTTTACGAGGGCAAATATCACACATTGGTGATTGCACCTGCTACATCGAATACGGTGGCCAAAATGGCGTACGGATTCTCAGATAGTTTAGTGACAAACCTCTATGCGCAAGCTGGCAAAACACGGGT
>JAYVFU010000053.1:0-16442 GCA_043772865.1 Methylophilaceae bacterium | reverse complement strand
ATGAGCCTGCAAGCGAGCGGCGTTGAAAAATCAAACTCGCAGTATCTACAGGTGGATGCGGATGGTCAGGCACGCCTATCATGCACATGGTGCCATCACGTTTTAGTAATTGTAAAAATGGATTGAGATCATGCGAGGCAGCCACTGTATTGATAATAAAATCAAAACTACCAGCATGTGCTTGCATTTCATTTGGATTTTTAGAAATCACCACTTGATCTGCACCCATTCTTAAGGCATCGGCAGTTTTATTAGGTGAAGTAGTAAATAAAACAGTTTTTGCACCAAAAGCGTGTGACCACTTCACTGCCATGTGACCTAAGCCACCTAAGCCAACCACACCCACTTTATGGCCTTTGCTCACTTGCCAGTGACGCATAGGTGAATAAGTGGTGATACCTGCACATAATAAAGGTGCGACAGCGGCCAACTTTTCTGGTGAGTCCATTTTTTCAGAAATATGCAGCACAAAATGTTTGTTAACGATGATGTGTTGCGAGTATCCACCGTAAGTCATTTTGCCTGTGTGCTTATCTGGCGCATTATAAGTAAATACCGTGCCTGCGCAGTATTGCTCTAAATCTTTATCACAACTGGCACATTCACGGCAGGCATCCACCATGCAACCTACGCCAGCTAAATCACCGACTTTGAATTTTTTTACATCTTTACCTACTGCAGTTACACGCCCAACAATTTCGTGCCCTGGCACCATAGGATAAACTGATTGCGCCCATTCATCGCGTACTTGATGCACATCAGAGTGGCAAACCCCGCAATATAAAATATCGATACTTACATCATCTGGCAGTAATTCACGTCTTTCAAAGGTGAATGGCTCTAATGGCTTTTTTGCACCTAATGTAGCGTAGCCGTGTGTTTCAATCATGATTTTTCCTTAATATTAAAATTTTAAAATACATTTAAATCAGCGTTGACTCTGTGCGTTAGCGCACCATAGAAGGTGTAAAAATTGATCGTAAAAATATTGATATATGTTGCTAGTACTCGGCACTCGCCTTAAATCCTAAGTTTGTAACCGCGCTAGAAACCAGGCTAAATGTTACTAGCGTTGGATTAATTTGCATCACCACTTGACCACTCCACAACGATACTGAAATATTGGTGAGGCCATCAATATGATCAAGCGCCTCGTAAACCCTATTTATGCAAGCCCCAGTTTTCATCCCCTGAATATCAAACATCATGTTATTCATCATGAAACCCCTCAAAATTAATAGCATAGAGAAATGCAACATTGAATATGGCTTTGATTTTAAACGTGCGTACGCGTTGCATAACTCAAAACCTAAACCCTAATAAATTAGGATAAATAATTATGTTTCTAACTAAAATAAAAGTCTGTACGCTAACGAACTAAAGAATTCTGACTTAATAATTGATTTGGTGCTGTAATAAATTACTACATAGTTCTTTTACTTAAAGGTTTAACTGAAGTGATACCCCAACTGAACCACAGGGTCTGAATAATATGTAGGGAAATATAGAGCTACTACAAAGCGTAGAATCAAGGAAAAATGTATGTGAATGCTGCTCAGTTATTAAAGCAAAATATGGATATTTGTTGCCTGATGCATAATAATGATGTTCTTTAAACAAAAAACTCGGTAGCCATTAAATGGTTAACGAGCTCTATGGATACTTAAATTGAGGTTGATATTAGCTTTTTTTAAGTTTTATCGACTCAATTAAAGCGCGCAAGTCTGCACCAACTTCAGGATGTTTAAGTCCTAAACGGATAGTTGCTTCTAAATACCCAAACTTAGAGCCACAATCGTAACGCACGCCGTCAAAACGATAAGCTAAGACCTGCTCTTCCGTTAGCAGCGCTGATATACCATCTGTGAGTTGAATTTCACCGCCAGCACCAGCCTGTATTTTATCCAGATGATGGAAAATTCTTGGCGTTAAAATGTAACGCCCAACAACACCTAATGTAGATGGTGCATCTTTAGGCTCTGGTTTTTCAACAATCGCTGAAACCTGTTCAATGTTTTTATTCATTGGCGTTGTTGCCACTATGCCATAGCTTTTAGTTTGGTCTGCGGGTACATTTTCCACGCCTAATAATGAGCATTTATAATAATCATAAGCATCGACCATTTGCTTCATGATTGGCACGCCACCATCCAACAAATCATCTGCCAGAATCACAGCAAAGGCATCATCATTAATCACAGGCTTAGCTAAGCGCACTGCATGTCCCAAACCTAATGCTTGGGTTTGGCGGATATAAATACAATTAACATTTTTAGGTACAATATTACGTACAATTTTTAATAATTCTTGTTTGCCATTGCGCTCAAGCTCATGTTCTAACTCGTACGCCATATCAAAATGGTCAGAAATAGACCGTTTATTACGTCCAGTAATAAAAATAAGATCAGTAATACCAGCAGCCACCGCCTCTTCAACAGCATATTGAATCAATGGCTTATCTACAATGGGCAGCATTTCTTTAGGATTAGCTTTAGTCGCTGGTAAAAAACGTGTACCTAAACCTGCTACGGGAAATACGGCTTTAGTGACTTTCTTCATCGGTTTGCTTCCTCTCTTATTTTTAGCTAAATATTTTAATAATTCATTGTACTATTAAAAATTAATCTAATTCCACAACGCTGGCTTATCTTCTACAACATCCACGTTGACTTTAGGCGTATTAGCCGCTGCGGTTTTTAAATCATCCGTTAAATGTGGGCTTAATGTTTGTAGCATTTGTGAAAATATTTTAGGATTTGCCGCCACTATATTGCCTGTTTTTAGCCAACTTTCGTTGCCTTCAAAATCCCCCACCATGCCGCCCGCTTCTTGCACAATTAAACCGCCTGCCGCAATATCCCACGTAGATAAACCTATTTCCCAAAAACCATCTGTCCAACCTGCGGCTACATAGGCCAAATCAAGTGCTGCAGAGCCTGGGCGACGAATACCTGTGGTTTTTTTAATCATATCTTTAAACATACCGAGGTAGGTATCAAGGTGCGTAAAATCACGGAAAGGAAAACCTGTAGACACCAAACATTCTTGCAATTTATTACGGCTACCCACACGAATACGCTTATCGTTTAAAAACGCACCCCGACCTTTAGTTGCAGTGAATAAATCGTTACGTACTGGGTCGTAAATTACGGCTTGTGTTAGCACGCCTTTTTGCTGCAAGGCAATAGAAACGCAGTATTGTGGGAAATTATGCAAAAAATTAGTGGTGCCATCTAATGGATCAATAATCCAAATGTTTTCGGCCGTACTGTTCGTATCTCCAGATTCTTCACCTAAAAAACCATGATCGGGGTAGGCTTCTTTAAGCGTTTCGATAATGATATTTTCTGCTGCACGATCAACTTCAGTGACAAAATCATTATAAGTTTTGGTTTGAATTTTAAGTGTGCCCAAATCTCTAGAGGCAAAATTAATAATGTCGCCAGCAAGGCGAGCAGCCTTAACGGCATTGATGAGCATGGGATGCATACGGGATTTTCGCGATATAACTGATAAAATACCATTTTAGCTTTTTTCACCCGCTTTACCAACAAAGACATACAAATTGACCACAAACACATCCATACAAACGCTTAATCTTAGCTACATTCGCGATAACGTCCGCATCGTGCTCTGCCAGACTAGCCACCCCGGCAATATAGGCTCTGCTGCACGTGCCATGAAAACAATGGGCTTACAGCATTTATATTTAGTACAACCGCATAGTTTTCCTGATGCACATGCCACTGCACTATCAACAAGTGCCGCTAATTTATTAGAGCGCGCAACGGTTTGTAGCAGCTTGACCGAGGCACTTACTGGCTGTGTATTTGCAATAGGATTAAGCGCACGCAAACGCAATATTTCGCATGAAATTGCGAATGTTCGCACTGCCGCAATCGAGGCGTTGGCAATCGCCAAAAATCAGCCAATCGCCTTAGTATTTGGCACAGAAATGAGCGGTTTAAGTAATGCAGAGTTAGATTGTTGCCAGATGTTAGCAATGATTCCAGCCAATGCTGATTACTCATCACTCAACCTAGCAGCTGCTGTACAAGTAGTATGTTACGAGCTGCGCATGGCAGCGTTGGGCGACCAAGCGAATGATACAATAAAACCCAATCAAATCAATGCGCTTGCAACCAACGAGGCGATTGAAGGTTTTTATGCGCATTTAGAAGAAACCTTGCTGCATATAGGCTACTTAAACCCTGTAGCCCCAAAAAAACTCATGGAAAGAATGCGTAGACTTTATGCGCGCGTACGACTAGAAAAAGAAGAAGTTAATTTATTACGTGGTATTTTAACGCTGACGAAAACACCAAAAAAACATGATAAATATTAGCAGTAAGTTGAGTGCTAAATTTGACGTGTTACATAATTAGGCTACGAACATAATCTAAATCTTCTTGAGTATCTACACCGCAAGCAGGCGCGTTTTCAGTAATTAGCATGCTAATTTTATAGCCATGATAAAGCACTCTTAACTGCTCTAAACTTTCTGTTTTTTCAATGGGTGATATCGCTAAACTGGCATAGCTTTTTAAAAAACCAACTCTGTAAGCGTAAATACCAATGTGGCGATAGGCATTGTTGATAAATGGCAAACCGGCTGAAAAAGCATCTCGCGGATAAGGAATAGGTGCGCGGCTAAAGTAAAGTGCATGGTGATTATCATCTAGCACCACTTTTACTATATTAGGGTTAGTAAAGGCGATCTGGTCATGAATAGTATGGCAAGCACTAGCCATCACAGCATTTACATTTTTTCTTAAATTCTCAGCGACTTGCTTAATTAAAATCGGCTCAATTAATGGCTCATCACCTTGCACATTAACCACTATTGCATTGTCATCCCAGCCAAGTTTTTGCGCTACTTCTGCAATCCGATCTGTGCCTGACGCATGATCTTGGTGTGTCATCATCGCTTTAAAACCATGCGCTTCAACAGCTTGTAAAATCTCATCATGATCAGTAGCTATCACAATTTCTTGAGCGCCACTTTTAGCAGCCTGCTGCGCAACGCGCACCACCATAGGCAAGCCATTGATATCAAGTAAAGGCTTAGCAGTTAACCGGGTGCTTGCATAACGGGCAGGAATGACAACTTTAAAACTCATCGTGTTTTTTGACGCATACTTATACCGCAGCTAACTCTTCTTCAGTGAGCTTGCGCGCCTCAACCTCTAGCATCACAGGTATGCCATCACGAATAGGGTAAGCCAAGCGTACTGATTTTGAAATAAGTTCATTAGCTGATTTATTGTAAATTAACGCACCTTTGGTCACTGGACAAACTAAAATCTGGAGTAATTTTGGGTTCATGATGTGCTTTCAATAAATATTTGTAAGGGGTTATATATAGTCATTTGCACTAATTAGATGTTGCACTAATTAGATGTTGCACTAATTATCGTAATTCGTCATTCCCGAGAACGCGGGAATCCATTATTTTATTTACTACTTAGTAAGTTTAGCTAAAATTTTAGCCATCAATTCTGTACCTTTTGGCAATTCTGCAGAAATTGGTAAATACCACATTCTGCTATCTGCGAAGTACTTGCATTTTACGGCATCTTTTTCTGTCATCACTACCATATCACTTGCCATATCATCCGCTAAATCTGTTGAAACAAATTGATGATGATCAGGAAAAGCATGGCTTTTAAACCGCAAGCCCATAGTTATTAACTGCTTAAAAAATCGTTGTGGATTACCAATACCTGCCACTCCTGATAAGGCGACTTGGTCCATTTCAGCTTTGCGACTTAGTTCTGCAATGGTTATCATGATTTGATTGTTATACAAATTGACTAAGTATTGCGCCTGTAAATTCATCACAAATGCGCCCTGTAATTCGTTTAAATTCTGTGGAGTATCACCATTCAAGACAACGGCATCAACCATAGATAAACGTTTCAATGGCTCACGTAACGGGCCCGCAGGCAATAGGTGTGAATTACCAAATAAGCGCTGACTATCCACTACCGCAATTTCGACATCGCGCTGTAACTGCATATGCTGCAAACCATCGTCACTAATAATGACATTGCATTGCGGATAGACTTTAAGCAAAGCTTGGCCAGCCACCACACGATTTTTACCAACAAAAACAGGGCATAGCGTACGCTTGGCAATCAATAGCGGTTCATCACCAAACGCTTGCGGGTTACTATTATCGAATACTTCACCCTGATGGTTACCACCAAAACCACTGCTAATAATACCTGGCGTGTACCCAGCTAATTTGAGTTGTTCTACTAACCAAATGACTAGTGGCGTTTTGCCTGTGCCCCCGATATTGATATTACCAACAACAATCACCGGCACAGCTAGCTTATAAGACTTTAAAAGACGCAATTGATAAAGCTTGCGTTTGATTGCACTGAGTAACGCAAAAATTAATGTTAAAGGCATTAAAGCCATCTGCGCAAAATAATAGCTTATGCTAGGTTTTGCGATATACCAGTGATGATTAAAAAAAAATTCCAACTTAGCGCGTTTACTCATTTTTTATAAAATAACGCTAAATGTATAGCTTAAACATCAAACTGTTTTTGGTAAAGCTTGGCATATTGCCCATTTTTTACGATTAAATCGGCATGCTTACCAGATTCTACAATCTCACCCTGTTCCATCACTAAAATACGGTCGGCATTTTCAATCGTAGATAATCGGTGCGCAATAACGATGGTAGTACGATTTAACATCAATGTATCAAGCGCTGCTTGTACGTGTTGTTCAGATTCTGTATCCAAAGCAGATGTAGCCTCATCCAATAATAAAATGGGCGCATTTTTTAAAATCGCACGGGCGATAGCGATACGTTGCTTTTGACCGCCTGACAATCGCACACCGCGATCACCAATTTCATTTTGCAAGCCTAATGGTAATTGCTGAATAAAGTCCCAGGCATGCGCTGCTTTGGCGGCGTTAATCACATCTTGTTCACTTGCATTCCGCAACACGCCATAAGCGATATTATTAAACACTGTGTCGTTAAATAAGATCACATCTTGGCTAACTAGTGAGAATTGCTGACGCAAATTTTTGAGCTCTAATGCACGAATATCTACACCATCTAACAGTACTAACCCTTGCTGAAGCTCATAAAACCGTGGAAGCAAATTAACCAATGTGGTTTTGCCTCCGCCAGAGCGTCCAACAAGTGCAAGTTTTTCACCTGGCTTAATACTAAAGCTTAAACTATTAAGCGCAGGGCGTTTAGCGTTATCGTATTGCAAGCTCACTTGTTTAAACTCTATTTCACCCTTAGCGCGCTGGATATTCACTTTTCCATCATCCACTTCTGTGGGTGTATCCATGATCTCAAATACGCTATGTGCCGCAGTAATAGCCACTTGTAGATCCTCATTTACACTGGTTAAATTTTTAATAGGCGAAATTAACATTAACAAAGCGCCTATAAATGCAGCGAATTCACCCGCACTAAAACGGCCTACCGCATAGTAAACAACTAGGCCTAAAGCGATTGCCGCTAATATCTCCACCACCATGCCATTGAGCCCAGAGATACGACCCAAGCGAATTTGCATTTGGCGATTTTTACTCGCTACTTTTGCAAATCGATGATATTCATAATCACCTGCACCAAAAATTTTAACAATGCGCTGACCAGAAATCGCCTCTTCAGCCGCTTTAGTCATTTCACCAACCGATTGCTGTACATATTTACCACTAGCGCGTAGTTTAGGCGTCATTTTTCTTAAATACAGCACCATGAGCGGCGCTATTAGCGCAAAAATTAGAGTCAAACGCCAATCTACATACAACATATACCCAACAATACCGAGGATAGTAAAGCTATCTCGCACCACCGTTAATATCACATTGGTACAAGCACGAGACATTTGTTCAGTATCGTATGTGAGTTTAGAAACAAGAATGCCTGCCGAGTTAGCGTCAAAAAAACTCACTGGCAAATGCATTAACCGCTTAAATGCATCGTGCCGAAACGCTTCAACCACGCTGCGCCCAACCCAGCGCATAGAATAATTGGAAATAAAGCCTGATACAGCTCTAAGCGCCATTAACCCAAATAGCATAAAGGGTAAATATTTAATTTTATCTGGTGATTGCTTGACAAAACCTTCATCCGTCACTTGCTTAATCGTGGCAAGAAAACCTGTATTTGTTGCGGATAATATAATTAAAAAGATGATGGCAATAGCAAATATACCTTTAAATCGCCACACGTATTTTAGTAAGCGAAAGTATAAAAGTTTTGTATTTGACATCGGCAATTTTGTCGATTTCGATTTTGCCGTTTGATGGCGATGAAGTTTCGACATAAATTTAGTCGATTATTGACAATTAAACAAGGTAGTGAACTTAGAAATATTAATGATCGATTTGGTTTTAAAAATAATGGTGCTCAAACATCAGCACCATGTCAAAAATAAGAAGCTGTTAGGTTATGAACCTGCATTAACCTGAGTAGCAAATGTAATGTGCGTGTAGTTAGCGACCCTTGCCGCTTCCATCACATTAATCACAGATTGATGCGTCGTTTTAGCATCTGCATTAATCACAATCGTCGGTTCTTTACCGCTACCAGCAGCAGCGGTTAAGGCCGCTGCGATACCTGCAACGTTAGCAGACGATGGTGTTTTGTCATTCACCTTATAATTGCCGCTTGCATCTACATCAACAGTAATAACCAATGGTTTATTATCAGGTGTATTGGCTTCTGCGGTCGGCAAGTTAATTTGCAACTCACTTACGTGCGAAAATGTGGCACTTACTACCAAAAAGATAATAATCACCAGCAAAACGTCAATCAGTGGCACTAAGTTCATTTCGAACTCTTCATGCTTTCTACCACGTTGAAAATTCATTTTATATTTTTCCTTAACCTAATAAATTCTAAATATTAAGTTTGAGTTGTCAGCTTAGTTTCTTTCGCCATGAATAATTTCGACTAATTTAATCGCTTGTTGCTCCATATCCACAATCAAATCGTCTACTTTACTGCGGAAATAACGATAAAAAATCATCGCTGGCACAGCCACCACAATACCAGCGGCGGTATTGTAAAGTGCCACTGAAATACCGCGTGCAAACTGTGCAACATCATGACCGCTATTAGTAAATGAGCCAAATAACTCAACCATACCAATCACAGTACCTAATAAACCTAGTAAAGGCGCTACAGTGGCAATGGTGCCTAAAGTTGGTAAATATTTTTCTAGTTTATGCACTACGGCACGCCCAGTTTCTTCTATAGATTCTTTTGTAACTTCACGTGAGTTTTTTGCATTAGCCAAAGCACTTGCAAATAATTCACCCAATAAAGAGTGGTTTTGTAAACGTGTGATGGTTTCTTTAGTGATTCCGCCTTGGTTGAGCCATTTTTGCACTTCTGGTAACAATCCACTTGGTGCCACCACTTCAGAGCGCAATGCCCAAAAACGCTCACCGATAATGGCTAATGCGATAATTGAAGCAAAAATCAACGGCCAAATTGGCAAACCGGCGGCTTGAATAATTTCCCACACGAGACAACTCCTTAAATTTAAAAACTACCGCTACTTTAGCGTTTAGCAGACTTTTGGGCAAGTTGCCTTTACACTTAATTACGATTGCACTATTTATTTAACCACCATGTATTTAACTGGCATTAATAATTTGAGCATTTACTCACTCAATTCTTCATCTTGCCAATATCGATGTTTAATTTTTCGGTAAGGCATAATTTGAATTTTTTCAAGCCTATTTTGATTGGGTGCAGCAAAATTTACAGTGACTGCGCCCGAGGTGTCTGAGCGCAAGATCTCGCTCAAATTAGCTTGGTATCTTGCAAGCACTTCTGGTTTCGGATGTTTAAAACGATTGAGATAGCCCGCCGTAAAGATGGTGGTACTAGGATCAACTGCCTGTATAAAATCTATCGTTGATGAGGTTTTACTACCGTGATGTGGTGCGACTAAAACATCGCTGTCTAAATTTTCGGAATTATTTTGTAGCAAAGCAAACTCAGCTTCTTTTTCAATATCTCCTGTCAATAATATGGAGCCATATTGGCTAGTGACCTTAAGCACACAGCTACGATTATTGTCGGTTAAATCTTCACTGTAACTTGCGATGCTGGGGTATAACACGTCAAATTTTACATCATCCCAAACCCATTGCTGACCCGCATAACAGCGCATTAAATTAACTTGCTTACTATCAATAGTTGCGCCCAATTTGGTATCCATAGGAATAGAACTATCTAGCCATTTAATTGGCACTTGTGCTAGCACCGAATTTAGGCCGCCACTGTGGTCTAAATCGTTATGGCTCAGCATTATCCCATCTAAATTTGTAATGCCTTCACCCCGTAAAAACGGCACAATAATGCGGCTGCCACTATCGCTTTGCGCAGAGTATTTAGGGCCGGTATCGTAAAGTAAGGTGTGATTTTTTGTTTGAATAACGACGGCCAACCCCTGCCCGACATCTAATACCGTCACTTGCATGGCGCCTAACTGGGGGTGCAGAGGCTGACTTGTTAGCATGGGAATAAATAAAAATAAACCCATCCAGCGTAAGGTGATGCCTTTCGGCAGCAGTAACCAAATGGTGCCAATCATGCTAAGTATAATCGCCCAAAACGGTGGTGCAGCCTGTTGCCAAGTTGCATGTGGCAGCGATGCTAGCCATTGTAATATCAGCATACAAAACGCAAAAACATAATGTGCCAGCACTAACGCCCAATCAACAGGCAAAAAACTACCTAATAAAGCCAGCGGCACAACCACAACACTAATTAGCGGAATAGCAATAGCATTGGCAATAGGTGAAATGATTGAGGTTTGACCAAACATGAGTATAAGCACTGGCACTAAACCAATAGTAACCGCCCACTGGGTTTTAATGCTAGCCAGCAGCCAATGTGGTTGACCTATTTGTCCGCTTAACGCATAAGCAATCACACCCACCGCACCAAAAGATAACCAAAACCCTGGTGCGTTAACTGACCAAGGATCAAACAAAACCACGACCACTAAAGCAATGGATAACACCCGCGTAAGACTTATGCTACGCCCACCCCAAAGTGCCACAGCAAATATAGCGAGCATGTATAAAGTACGTTGGGTGGGAATAGAAAAGCCAGCAATCAATGAATATGCACAAGCAGCAAATAATCCAGCAAGTGTGGCAGCTTTTCTGGCGGGTAGTTTCAGAGATAAAACCTCACTTTTACGCCATAAAAATGAGACGGCACCAAACGCTAGCCCGGCTAACATTGTGATATGCAAGCCTGAAATACTCATCAAGTGATTGACCCCTGTGCGCAAATACACCAACCAGTTATCAGCACTAATCGCACTATCATCGCCTGCTACCAAAGCGCTTATTTCGGCAGAATAAGCTTTGTTAAGCAAGACTGTATTAATACGATTGACAGTTTTCTCACGCAAACTTTCTACTATATAACGAGGTTTCCACACAAAACTCTTAAGTAATTTGTTATCACTATTAGATTTTATTGTGCCTGTAGACCGCATATTCTCGCTGATTGCCCAAGCTTCAAAATCAAAACCATGTGGATTGTAAGTACCATGTGGGCGCTTAAGTTTGACTCGAAGTTGCCAGCGCTGACCCACATGAAAGTGTTGATTAAGCAATTTGGATGGTTGTGACGATACAGCATGAGAAAAGCCAGCCTGATACTCCATCAGCGAAATATGCTGTGGCACATGGATGGGCTTGGCATCAGCACCTAAAGTGAGCGTTTTCTCCACATCGAAATCAAAACGAATGGCACGCTCGGTATGCACTGGCAAACTAGATACAACACCAATAATAGAGATGAGTTGTTGTTCATTTTCATGCGCCAATGCATCACTCAAGCGTGTGGTTGCAAGGCTGGCGGCGTATAAAAAACCTAGGGTTAAAGCGATGCAGATAATTAAAAAATGATGGGTAAACTGAAGTATAAGCTTAAGTTTAGTACGATTTATATCGCGGACTCGGTAAATGGCTAGCACTAAAACAACCAGTGTCAAAAAACTTATGCCAATAAACAATCCATTAAAAAATGCTAAGCTAGGCACAAATTGCAGCAGCCAAACGCCACTGACAAATCCTAAACAAAACATGAACATATAATGTGATTTACTGACTAGATAGCTATATACGAAGATTAGCTAAGTAGAATAACTACAACAAAAAAAATCAGTAAAAATAACTGCTTTTCTATCACGCAGTTTGTTGCAAAACACCATCTTGCAGACTATAGCGGCGCTGCAGCTTGGCGGCTAAAGCTAAATCGTGCGTTACCACGATCAAACTCACCTTGTCATGCTCCGCATTACTTACATTAAGCTCAAGCAATAACTCAAACAGGCTATTAGCGGTGGTGCGGTCTAAATTGCCTGTTGGCTCATCCGCCAAAATGCACTGTGGCTTGGTGACCAGCGCGCGCGCAACGGCAGCGCGCTGACGCTCCCCACCAGAAAGCTCGCCTGGCATATGCTCTAAACGATGCTGTAACCCTACTTTATTAAGTGCGTCTGACGCTTGTATCATGGCTAATTCTCGCGGCATACGTCGAATCAGCAAGGGCATCGCCACATTTTCTAATGCGGTAAACTCAGGCAAAAGATGATGGAATTGATACACAAAGCCTAAAGACTCATTGCGCAACTGACTTTTTTTAGCTTCGTTCAAGCCTGCTAAATTTTCACCTAGAATACTCACCTCACCCGCACTGGGCGTATCTAAGCCGCCTAACAAATGCAGCAAAGTACTTTTACCAGAACCTGATGTACCGACTATCGCGACTTGCTCGCCCGCATGGATAGTTAGATCAATCCCGCCCAGCACTTTCACATCTAGCCCTGCATAGGTTTTTTGCAGATTTTTACAGCTGACTATTGGAAAGTTACTCATGGCATTATTCATATCTAAGCGCCTCTGCTGGATTAATCTTGGCTGCTTTCCAGCTCGGGTAAATGGTGGCTAACAAGCTTAAAACAAAGGACATTAACACGATGGTCACTACATCACCCCAAATCAATTTAGAAGGCAAATCACTGATGTAATAGACATCTTTAGCTAAAAACTGTACGTGGAATAGATTTTCTATAAATGGAATAATCACATCAATATTGAGCGCGATAATAATACCAATAATAGCGCCTACAACCGTGCCTATGACACCAATTAGCGCGCCTTGTATCATAAAAATTTGCATAATACTACGGGGGCTTGCACCTAGGGTTCTCATAATGGCGATATCTGCACGCTTATCGGTGACTGCCATGACCAATGTGGACACAATATTGAATGCAGCAACTGCAACAATTAATCCCAAAATCACAAACATCACACGCTTTTCCATTTGTACTGCACGGAAAAAATTAGCGTGTTGTTGTGTCCAGTCGGTGACAAAATATGTGCCTGCTGTGCTGAGTGATGAAGTCAATTGCTGCGATACTTGCGGTGCTAAAAATAAATCATCTAACTTTAAGCGCACCCCCGAAACCTTATCGCCCATTCGGTACAACTTGGCCGCATCGCTCATGTGTATAAGGGCTAAGCCAGCATCGTACTCATACATACCGATTTGAAATAAACCAACCACTTTAAACTGCTTAATACGAGGCACCACGCCAGTAGGCGTAAATTGCCCTTGGGGTGCAAGTAAAACGACTTTATCGCCAATGCCCACACCCAAATTTAAGGCTAAATCTGCTCCCAACACTACGCCAAAATCGCCCTCACGCAAGTCTGTCAACTTGCCTGCTTTCATATGGCTAGCTAACTCAGCTACTTTATCTTCCTCAAGTGGCAATATCCCACGAATCAAAGCGCCTTGCACGTTAGACGCATAAGACAACATGCCTTGCGCCATAATGTATGGCGCCGCAGCGAGCACATGCGGCTTAGCTTTTACTGCATTAATAACGCGTGGATAGTTGCTTAAGGTATTACTTGCCTCGGTGATTTCTAAATGTGAAGCCACGCCCAAAATACGGTTACGTAGCTCTTCTTGAAAGCCATTCATTACAGACAGCACAATAATTAAAGCAGCGACACCTAAGCCTATGCCGATCATACTGGTGAGTGAAATAAACGAAATGAAATGATTTTTACGTTTAGCGCGGGTGTAGCGCAAGCCAATAAAAAGCTCAAACGGTAGAGATTTGAAAGAAAGCAATTTTGATAACAAAATAAACCAACATTTTTTAAAATTGTATCCTGCGATTTTAACAGGCTTATTCACAATTATTATTGTTGGTGAGCAATTACTTAAAGTGAGCTAATTTAGATAGAAACTTGTATTCGCTTATGTTCACAGCACATTTAATTGCAAACCAAATTAAATAAACTTTATTTGCACGCGTGCATGAATATCGTAATCACTAATCACTTGCTCAATAATCGCATATCTTTCCTCACCATTCAGATGTAGCAAATACTGTGCGGCAGGCTTGTATTCACTTTTGGGAATAATCATCATGCTTGATTGATTTAATGCAGCATTAGCAGGCAAATATAATCCAGAAAAACGTGATTCCTCATCATTCCCCATACTGGAAAAATCGACAAAATAACCAGCAGCAACTTCTTTAGCGCTATTATTAACTGAAGTTTGTCCTTGATTTTCGGGGCTTAACAGAGCGATATCAATTAATGCAGCCTGATGACTTAGCACCTCCGCCCCAATTCGATAGCGACCATTTTGCTGTTTTTTGATACTCCTAATTTCTGCAGTTAAAAATTGCTTACTATGGTCGGTCGATGAAAATCCAACCAAACTTCCTGGTTCAAAGCTATCATCTACATCACCATTTAAGCTAGCACCTAAGCCTTTTGCACTTTCATCCACTATAAGCCAAGCCTCAGTATTTATTGGGGCTTTTACTACGGTGTCTGTAGTGCGAGTTGGGGCATGCATGGCAACACGCAACTCAAATGGTGTTAAATTAACGGTACTGGGTTTGGATTTAGCTGTTGAACTAGGCGCTAATTTTTCACAAATATTATTAAATCCGTTATGCACTTTCATCAACTTACTCACATGACTTCGGCTTTCAAGCCTACGTTGGCGTATGTAACCTTGCGTTTTCCACTCGATCACTAATTGTTTAAAAAGCACGACTAATACGCTAACCCTAGCAATATCATTTAATTTGAATCGTTGTAATGATTGATTAGCTGCAGCTTCATTTAAAAAATATTGAAAATTGGCTACCAATCCATTTATTTTCCAATATCTACAGTCTGCGCTGATATTAATGCCACGCACTCGATCAGCGCCTTTATCTAGATTTAAATTCACCAAAAATGCGTGTTCATTTTTAACATAATTAGACTCTAATTGTGGCTTAACCACCCATCTTTTAAGCACTTGATAAGTTAATTCAACTTGCTGACGGCTTAAAGTGGATTTAGTTAAAGTATCCAACATATAGCCGTTGACGAGTAAGGTAGTTACGCTGGTCATTTGTTCATCATGATCATATAGCGGTATGGTTTTATTTAAAATTGACAACTTTTCAGCAGTTTTGACAAGTTCATGTAAATGCTTCCAAGTGCCAATAGGTGCTAATTGATCTTGAAAGTAACGCCATTTAGACATAGAGCACGCTACGTTAATGCAACGCGCAAAAACTAAAACCAAATCGTCTATGGTGATTCTAAGTTTTTGCTTAACAATCGTTTCAATGAGCACTTTATAAGCAAGATATAGCTGCCGCTGATAGCCATATACTACCTCTACCATCTGCGACTCAAGCAATTGATTATCCCGCGACAAACGCATAAAGTTAGCAGTAATCACCTCGAATCTGGCTTGGTTACTCTGATCTATCAATAACAAAGTTTTCATCGTAGCATCAGCATCGGCTTGACTTGTTTCAGTTACACCAATCACTTGAGTTTGAATTTTACTGGTGATTAGCTTAAGCGCTTGGAGATGATCTAGCCGCTCACAATCTGTTAGCCAAGCATGTTCCATAGCAGTTTTTTGCTTAGCGGTGGTAAATTGAAATTTTGTAATTAACTCAGATAGCATCTTAATTAACCATCTTTCCCTCTAATTGAATTTAATGCATTCATTTATTGTTTGCGCATCAGGCTGTTCACTATTGTTTTTGAATGCTGTACACGATAGTAACTAGCAAATCTTGTGCCACAATAAATACACAACAAAACCAAAACACTTCACTAAATATTAATAAATCCAATCAGGCAAAATAATCGCTTCCCTGCTAAAATTATGACATGTTTACAGGAATCATTCAGGCCGTTGGCCATATCTCAGAAATTTCACCAAAAGGTGAAGATATATCCCTACAAATTAATTGCAGTCAGCTAGCGATGGAAGATGTGGTTATTGGTGACAGTATTGCCGTAAATGGCGTGTGTTTAACGGCAGTCAGCTTTGGCGGTAAAAATTTAGATCAGCGGTATTTTGTTGCACATGT
>JAYVFU010000052.1:0-16494 GCA_043772865.1 Methylophilaceae bacterium | reverse complement strand
CTGAAGCTAGAGCCTTTGTTAGAAGTGTGAAGCTTCTATCTGGGAAAGAATATTCTGCTTGGTCAAAAACAAATCAAAAACCTATCGATATTCCTGCCGCACCTTCAAGTGCATATGCTGCCGAATGGATAAGTTGGGGAGATTGGTTAGGAACTAATTCTGTTTCAAATACAAACAGAACATTCAGCCCTTTTACTGAAGCTAGAGCCTTTGTTAGAGGCTTGGAATTTGGCTGTAAAGATGACTATGCTGCTTGGTCAAGAACTACAAATAGACCTGACTATATACCAGGTAATCCCTCAAGTGCATATGTAGCCGAATGGATAAGTTGGGGAGATTGGTTAGGTACGTATTCAAGATGGACTAAGGATGCCCTTATTGGCTTCGTTAAGAACCTTTACCCAATCCTCCTATACCTAGATCCATCAGAACTCTATTCAATACTAAGGAACAACAACTGCTTAAACGCTATAGAGCAACTTGGGGAAGACTCACCGCTAAAGCGCCTTATTAACGATACACTTCATGGTGATGCAGAGGGAATAGCAAAGACATATGCTGAGATTGGTAATTTAGAAACCTCACCAACTGACGAAGAGATACTTTCTGACACACCCATCTCTGAGAATGAGATTACAGCAGAGATAATTCCAACAGAACTTGATGGTGAAGATTTGCCTAGGCTCTCACCTTCGCAAACTCTTGATAACCTAGACCACTTAGAAAATGTACTAGGCATATCAGACGAAGAAACCATTGAGTTTTTAATTAATAAAGCACTCGGTAGGCTTTGGGGGCAAGTGCTTAGGTCAGCTGCACCTGATGAAGAAATTGAGCGCATACGAGCGCATACAGGGGCTACTTATTCAACCCAAGTGAAAGACCGCTACCTTGAGCAGTATGCAGGGGCAACATCGCTTCCTATACCTATAGGCTATGCCTTTAAGAAGAATGGTGAGCTACTCAAGCCTAACCTAATGCAACGGCTTGTGGCTTACAGGCTACTAACGGAACATCGGCTTGGTAACTGGTCAGGCACAGGCGCTGGTAAAACACTAGGAGCTATCCTTGGCTCAAGAGCGATGGATGCAAAACTTACTATCATCATTGGTCTTAATAATACTATTTTGGATGAAAAGTCAGGTTGGGCTAGTGAAATCAACAATGCTTTCCCTAGTAGCAACATCTTGATTAAAGAAAAGAGCGGCGTTGTTTACTCAGAGACTCAGCCTAACTACCTGTTACTTAATTACGAAACATTCCAGCTTGGCGACTCAAAAGCTGTAATTGATGAAATACTGGATAGCCACAAAGTTGATCTTATCGTTTTGGATGAAGTTCATTCAGCTAAATCTAGAAATCATATGGAGTCCAAGAGACGAACACTCATCAACTACCTGTTATTTAAAGCCTCTGAAGCTAACCCTGATTTACGTGTTTTAGGTATGTCAGCTACACCTGTTGTTAACTCATTGGATGAAGCGGTTTCATTGATCGAGATGATTAAAGGGCGTGAGTACAACGAGCTTGATACAGCTCCTAAACTTAGTAACGCACTAGCAATACATGAACAGTTAGTAATTAACGGTATTCGCTATGTGCCGAACTATGCGATAGAGCTGAAAGAAACACCAATAGAAATAGCTGACAACTCCATAACCTCTGAATTACAAAGCATAGGCAAAGGTCAGGTACTTCAGATTGAAATAGCCCTACTGAAAGCTAAACTGAATACGATTGTTGAACTGTGTAAGCCTGGCACTATTATCTACTCCATATTTGTTACTGAAATATTCGACATGATTGCCAATGCAGTCAAAGGGGCTGGTCTAAGGGTTGCTCGGTTTAATGGGGATGATAAGACAGGTATTGAGCTATTCAAGCAGGGTAAGGTAGATATTCTCATTGGTTCTAGTGCATTAGGTACTGGCGTTGATGGTCTTCAGTATGTGTGCAACCGTTTGATTGTTACTTGCTTACCTTGGACTAGTGCTGGTTACGAACAGTTGCTTGGCAGAATATATAGACAAGGCAGTAAGTTTACTGAAGTTGAAGTCTTCATTCCCCAAGTTACACTGACGAATAACGGAGACACTTGGTCATGGGATAAGCAAAGGCTTGCTCGAATTAAGTATAAGAAGACATTGGCTGATGCTGCGGTTGATGGAACTGTGCCTGAAGCTAACTTAGCCTCACCAGCATTGATGTTGGTTGAAGCTAAAAAAGCATTGAATGATTGGGTAGCAAGGCTTGAGTCAGGTGAAGTCTATGAGTTATCTAGGGATGTTCTTAAAGTACCACTACCACCTGAAGCTATCTCTAAAGCTATTCACAAGTATGGTGATTTTAGTTCAATGAACCAGCGTTATAACAGCTCCAAATCGAACACCATGCACGATAGGCTAGTGAACGACACTGAAGAGTTCTATCTCTATCACAGCCTCTATAGAGAGGCTAGGAAGACGTGGAGTGAAGTTCCTTACCAAGTGATTGCGGAGCAGCTAAACAAACGTCCTGACTGGGTTGTTGGTGACTTTGGATGTGGTGAGGCATTACTATCTAAGTCAGTAAGAAACAAGGTTTACTCGTTTGACCATGTGGCTATCAACCCATCAGTACTAGCTTGCGATATGGCTCATACTGGACTTGAAGATGAGATACTAGATGTTGCAGTGTTCTCATTATCCCTCATGGGGGTTAACTGGGAAGATTACCTAAAGGAAGCTTTTAGATTGCTTAGGAGTGGTAGTTTGCTGAAGGTGTCTGAGCCAGCTTCAGGTTGGTCTGAAAACAACTTTGCAAGTTTGAAGAAAGGCATTGAGTCAGCAGGGTTTGTGTTAACTGGTGAACCAAGGCTTAGCAGTAAGTTTATATACCTTGATGCGATTAAGCCACTTTAAAAGTTAACCTAATATAGCAACTAAATTAATCGGTGAGTTCATATGAAAAAACTACAAGTATCAATAACACTAGACATGGATATACCTGAAGACTGGACGTTGCTTGAGCATCCTGATGGTGTCCCTGTGTTGGACTTAGGAGATGGACGATATATGTACATGAGCTTTCTACCAATGTTTACTAAAGAGTTAGAGCCTGAGTCAGATTGGACTAGCGCGTGTTCTGATACGTTCTCTGATGAGATTGTGGGTATGGTACAGGGTGAAGACGTTAAGATGAAGGTCATGGTTAACTAGGTGAGGTAATTAATATGGCGAAGATTTTTAGCATGAATATACTTTTAAAAGGTATAGAAGAGCCTTTGATAGTTCAAGTTGCCGAGAAGGAGTGCGACAGACTTCAATCAATACTTAATAAAGTTACATTAAATTCAACATTTAGAGAATTTTTCTGCTTCTCAACGCTTGATGGCAAGATGTATTCAATCAATTTAAACTATTTACAATGTGTAAATTACTTATGGGATGCTTCCCCATTAGCACCTGATAGACTGCGCTATGAAGGTCCAATACTTATATGTTTAAGTGGTCGGTCTGAATCATTGGAAACATATGCAGCTTACGAAGAAGAAGTTTATGATTTTTTCTACTACTCCGAAACTGATGATGAACAAGTTTTTAGAGGCTTTACAAATGTAGATGGAGAGAAACTTTCGTTTCAAGTTGATGAAATTGTTTATTTTGTAGCACCTGAACACACATATGAAGAGGGGGCAAGGATTGCTAATAAAGAGTAGTAAGCAGATTATCGATAGCTTGTTATATGAATAGATTCCATAAACTATTAATTATTAGTTTGGGTTTTAGTAAGTCAATTATCTCTAGCTCTTAAGTTAAACTTTAAGTAAGCTAAATGGGATTGTTATGTTATTGAGTAGAGTTGTTTTAACGATAACTATTGATTCACTTGTTGTAGCGCTATGGAATAAGCTGTCATGAAACTGTCAGGTCGCTGTCGTGTTAGAGGTTTTGAATTTGTTGGACACTAGCAATGAATTCAACAACAACCAGGACTAAAAAATGAACACTAAAAAGGAAAACGCACCTCGTTTACTCACTTCAAAAGAGTTTGGTGCACTCATTACCATTACGCGAGATATGCACAAGTGGACTCAAGAAACATTATCTGAGCTAAGTAGATTAAATGTAAGAACTATTCAGCGTATTGAGAAGGGGGAGCCAGCTAGCGTCGAAACTAAACGTGCTTTAGCTAGCGCCTTTGGGCTCGAAGATATTGACCAATTCAACAAGCCTATCAAAGTGCAAACGCCTGAAGAGATTGAGTCGGCTAAGAAGAAAATCGAAGAGGAATACGTTACTCTAAAAGCTACTGTTATTAATTCAGGTCGACAACTTGCAGTCCTTGCAGAGCAAATGAACGCTAACCTTTTTAGCTGTGCTACAGTAGTCAAAGGTTCAGCAGAATTAGATTTAGCTTCATTAATGGATTATGCGAGAGAATATGGTGAAAGTGCTGAGCTTTACAGTGAAAGAGACAAGATAGCCGTTTACTCAGACTTTCAAAGCTTAATTGATAATCTTAAAGAGGCTAATATTTCTCTATGTTGCGCATTACGAAGAGGAAGTTTTAGAAATAGATCCTTTGAAAAATCCCACTCATTACCTATTAATACTTTATATATGGTGGCATTTGCTAAAGGTGATGAACCTGAAACCTTATGTGTAGAAAAAAGTTTAGTGATTAAATAGTAACTTTAATATGGGCGGATGCTGATTTACACTAGCCTACTTGGATTTTCAGCAACTTATCCCATTTGAGGGTTGATTTAAGGGGAAATCTAGTACCTAAAATGTTGCTCCAAATGGATATCAAAGCATACAAACTAATAGCATTGATATATTATTGTAAGTTAGTTTAGCAGGGCAGTAATCTTGTCCTTTTTTTGTCCTTTTGAGTAGGACAAATAGTGTAAATCTCTAGGTCAAACCCTAGTAAACAAGGTAGCTCAGCTGGTAGAGCCCTGGATTGTGATTCCAGTTGTCGTGGGTTCGAGCCCCATCGGTCACCCCACTTACCCATCTTATTGCTTTACTCTAACTGGCACTATCTGGTATTCCTACAGTTTTCTTTAATGGCGTTATATGTTATAAATCAATTCTGTAAATTGATTTTATGTCGCTAACACTTTAGGGAAACAATTAATGGCTGCTTTGCGTCCTGTGCTGATGATTATTGATGATGACCCACTCATTACTGATACTTTGCACTTTGTATTAAGTAAGCATTTTGAAGTATGTGTTGCAGATTCCCGTGCACAAGCCAATAGCTTATTACGTCAGCTTGATTCCCCACCCGCTTTAGCCTTAGTCGATTTAGGTTTACCTCCCACGCAACACAAGCCAGATGAAGGCTTTAAAATGATAGGCGAGTTACTGGCCTATTCGCCCAGCATCAAAATCCACGTACTTTCAGGGCAAGGCGATGATATTAATGTAAAACATGCGTTGGCATTAGGTGCGCTAGATTTCATTCATAAACCTTGCGATGTTGATCGTCTTAAAGAGCTTTTACTCAATGCGCTTAAAGTGCAGCATGTTGAGCTGAGTGCAGATAAAGATGAAGTTAAAAATGGCGGCATGCTAGGTGAAAGTTTGCCCATGAAAACGCTGATTACGCAAATACGTCAGTTTGCAGATTCCCCATTTCCTGTGTTGATTGAAGGTGAATCAGGCAGTGGTAAAGAGCGTGTGGCTGGTAACTTTCATCAGTTTAGTAAACGTAGTAAACAACCTTATTTATCAGTGAATTGCGCAGCAATTTCGCCTATGTTGGCAGAATCCATTTTATTTGGTCACAGCAAAGGCGCATTTACTGGCGCAGCGAGTTCACATACAGGCTATTTTGAAGATGTAGGTGAAGGCACTCTGTTTTTGGATGAGATTGGTGAGTTGCCGCTTGAAATGCAGGCAAAACTACTCCGTGTGCTAGAAAATGGTGAATATCAACGGGTGGGCGAAACGCAAACTCGTAAAAGTCGCGTAAGAATAGTCGCAGCAACTAATCGCGATTTGCGTGCTGAAGTGCGCGCTGGTCGCTTTAGGGCTGACTTATATCATCGCTTAAGTGTATTTGCAGTGCGCGTACCACCCCTGCGTGAATTAGAAGGCGATACCTTAGTATTACTAGAACACTTCAATGCATTTTACTCACGTGAGACTGGTCAAAAGCCTTTCACTTTAGAACCCAAAGCCAAACAGCGCTGGGGTAGTTACCACTTTCCTGGCAATGTGCGCGAGTTGCGTAATATTATTATTCGTTTAATTGCTAAATACGCGGGTCAAGCGGTGAATGAAACACAGCTAATGGCTGAGCTTGATTTATCACGGCAAAGTGAAGTTCCTGAGGGTAGTAATCCTGCGGGTGAAAGCAGTTTGTCTAACCATGCTTATCAACATTTGCAAACTCAAGTAAATTTGAATTTGGATCAAGTATTAAAAACTTGGGAAAAAGCTTATATTGAAGCTGCAATGAAAATTACGCATGGCAATTTAAGTCAGGCGGCCAAATTACTCGGTATTAATCGCACCACGCTGTATAGCCGTATTCAGTTACAAGAAGCTTCATAAGGTTTTAGCGTGTATTACGCCCATTTTGGCCTTAAACAGCCACCCTTCAAAATAACGCCTAATACCGAATTTTTTTATTTAGGTGGTAACCGCGGCGCGGTGTTAGATGCGTTAATTTACGCTGTAAAAAGTGGTGAAGGCATTATTAAAGTCGTGGGCGAAGTAGGTAGTGGCAAAACCATGTTATGCCGAATGCTGCAAGTTGCCCTGCCAGAATCTATCGAAAGTATTTACCTCGCCAACCCTAGTGTTGCTCCAGAAGATATTCTGCATGCCATTGCATTTGAATTGCAGTTAGAACTCCCAGAAAATCCTGATCGGCTAAAAGTGATGCAAGTGCTGCAATCTCACTTATTAGCGCGACATGCTGCTGGCAGGCAAGTGGTGATTTTTGTAGAAGAAGCGCAAGGCATGCCGTTATCTACTTTAGAAGAAATCCGCCTGTTATCTAACCTAGAAACAAAATACGATAAATTATTGCAAATCGTATTATTTGGTCAGCCCGAGCTTGATGAGAATCTTAATGAAACGCGCATACGTCAGTTGCGTGAACGCATTACCCACAGCTTTTATCTTGAGCCATTTGATACTAAAGAAATCAGCGAATATCTAATTTTTAGATTACGGGCTGCGGGCTATTTTGGCCCACCTTTATTTACAAAAAGTGCGGTGGAAAAAATAGCCAGTGTGGCGCAAGGCTTGGTTAGACGGGTGAATATTTTAGCTGATAAGTCGTTGCTAGCCGCCTTCGCCGATAACGTATATCAGGTGACACCGCAATATGTAGCAGCAGCGATTAAAGACAGTGAGTTTGGCTTTGCATCTAGGAAATCAGCCAATGTTAAGACTAATTATCGTATTTTATTAGTAGGTTTATTTTTGCTAAGCTTAATCACAATCGCAACGTTATATTTCGTAGCGCAATTTGTAATTCATCCGCCTGCAAAAAAACCAGCGATAGCTGCATTACCAGCCACTGTAAAAAAAATCATTAGCAATCATGATGGCAAGTCAATTGTAGCAACTCCAGCTTATAACGCTGTTACCGAAGCAAAATCCGCGAACCTAAATACCGCAACACCTTTACATAGCGTTGAAGCTCAAACAGTTACAAAGCTAATACTCCCTGACACGGTTACACCAGCCGTTGTTTCACCTGCGACCGACGTTGCTATTAACGCTAGTACAACAAGGCCTGTTGTAGTGTCCGAGAATAAACCAGCTGCTATCCTGCAGAGTGCCAACGGAGCAAATACCGATACTAGCACTCCAAAAACCGATGCAACTTCTCAACGTTTAGAGGCAACTAAATACTGGCTATCAAGTAGCGCAGCGCAAATTATTACACTGCAGCTTTTTGGCGTTGCAAATGAAGAGCAACTTAAAACCCAACTAGATTTACTAACTAAATTAACTGGTTTAGAGCAGGTATATGTCTACCGCACCAAGGTGAATCAACAGCCTTACTTTAATGTGGTATACGGTAGTTTTGAAGAGAAATCAGCTGCTCAACTAGCATTAAAAACTTTACCGGCAACCCTACAAAAATACCATCCACATTTACGCACCATTGATGGTATATTGCGAGAAATTAAAGATGTCGCACAGTAGTTTAGTTAGATTAAGTAGCTATAATAAAACCTTAATTTAAGACTTTTTTTGTAAGAAAAGTTATTTTTTGTTTGAATTTCAAGCGCTTAGTTCTGTTATTTAATGCACAGTGTTGCAATTTGACATAACTTGTGCGATAAACAACATGATGTAAGCAAGTGGTTACTATAAGCAAAAATAAAATACGCTTAATTAAGCAAAATGCGATAGCAAACCGCCAATATTAAACTGCTGATATTAAACGGCAGATAGTCTAGTAATAGAAGCTTTTAAAGGCTTCCATTTTTAAAGGGTGAGCTTTCTGTGCCAACTATGTTTTACAAATCTAACAAAAAAATCATCAATTTCAGCACATTAGCAACTTTCATCGTACTCACTTCTGGCTGTGCACATCAATCTCAAATAAAACCATCTAACGGACACATTGATGGACAAGTGACCACTAAAGCCCCAGGTCAAGCAGTTGCAAATGCTAGCATACCCAAACCGATTAAAAATGTGCCTTATTTACCACCGCCACAAGCCAAAGCTAAACCCCAAACTTACAGTGTGGTTGTTAATGAAGTACCAGTAAAAGAAATTTTGTTTGCGCTGGCGCGTGAGAGCAAACTCAATATTGATATTCATCCATCAATACAAGGCCGTGTGACGCTTAATGCGGTAGACCAAACATTACCAGCTATTTTAGAGCGCTTAGCGCGACAAGTGGATCTAACTTACAAAATGGAAGGCAATGTGTTGAGCATTACGCCAGACCAGCCTGTGTTAAGAATGTATAAGGTTGATTACGTTAATATCACACGTGATACAGATGGATCTATTAGCTCTGATGGTGCTATTGCAACTTCAGGGCAAACTACAACTTCTGGCAGCGGCGGCGGCGGCTCCTCAACATCAAGTTCTAGCGGCAATGGCGCAAATAACGGCTCTAGTACTTACGTAAAAAGTAAATCTAGAAATCATTTATGGGAATCACTCATTCAAAATATTAAAGATCTATTAGCCGAAACAGATAAAGAAGTGATTGTTAGCCGTATAGGCAGCCCTACAGTTGCTAAATCTGGCACTGCAGCTACTGTAGCAGCACAGACTAATGCGCAAGCTGAGCTTAAATCTGCCACAGATGAACGCGAACAACTAAAATCGGAATATAAAACCTTATTTGCAGCCAACGTTATTTCTAACCCAGAAACTGGTGTTATAAGTGTGCGTGCAACTAATAAACAGCATGAAAAAGTACAAGAGTTTATTGATAAAGTTATGGGGAGCGCAAAGCGACAAGTATTAATTGAAGCCACAATTGTTGAAGTGCAGCTCAATGATGCTTTTCAGGCCGGCATTGATTGGAGCAGGCTTGGCAACCCAAACTCTACCAGCGGTTTTACGTTTAGCCAACGCTTAAACAATGGCAATTTCACACCTGGTAACTTGCAAACGCGCGCAACAGGTTTGGGCTTAGTGGCTGGTTACTTTAACCCTACCAGCGCGCTAGGCAATATTGCAGCTTCCATTAATTTGCTTCAACAATTTGGTGATACTAAAGTACTATCTAGCCCTAAATTAATGGTACTTAATAACCAAACTGCTATTTTGAAAGTTGTTGATAACCTCGTTTATTTTACCGTACAAGCCCAACAATCGCAGGCGGTTAACGGCGGCACGTTATCAACTGTTACAACGACGCCAAACACTGTACCCGTTGGCATAGTGATGAGTGTTACGCCGCAAATTAATGATGTTGGCAATGTTAATGTCAATGTTAGGCCAACAATTTCAAGTTTAATTAGGTACGTGCCAGACCCTAATCCCAACTTGGTGGCGATTAACAATCAAGGAATTCCCGAAATTCAGACAAGAGAAATGGAATCATTACTACAAATAGCAAGTGGTAATACTGCAATATTAGGTGGACTAATGCAAGATGTCATTAAAAAGAATACAGATAAAGTGCCAGGTTTAGCTGATATTCCTGCAGTGGGGAATGTTTTTAAAGGGCGCAACGACTCGAACAAAAAAACTGAACTTGTCATTTTTCTTCGTCCAACTGTTATTAGTAATGCTAGTTTAGAAAGCGACGAATTACAGGCTTATAAACAATATTTACCATCGCAACAACTGCAGAATGTACTCGATGAGTCTGCTAATTAAAGCGTTGGATAAGGCTGAGAAGGATCAAGCTCAATTTGGCAAAAACGCTAAAATAGAGACTGCCCGTGAATTAAACACGAAAAAATCGCCTCCAGCGAGTGAGTGGGCGCTAACTTCTATTCAAAATGAAGATGCTCATTTAGTAAAAAATGCTGAGCTCAGTGCAAACTTATCTGCAAATCAACCGCCCAATGTTGCTAGCGAAGCAGCATCTGCTAAAACTGTGGATTATGGGTACGGTCGGCAAAAGCCGAGCGATGCTTTTGATACCAATAATATTGATGTTAATAGCTTGGCGGACTTTGGTATTTCATCCGCTAATCTGAAAAACTCACAGAATAAAATTCAACATAGTAGTACAACGTTAAGAGCTACTCAGCTGAATGCACAAGTCACTGAGCAAGCAAAAATGCAAGCTGAACAAGACTTAGCAAGCGCTAACCAACGGGTTTTAGCTGCCAATGTGTTTACAGCCAAACAAACTGAACCTAAAAATACAATTAAATTAGCTTGGTTAAGTTTATTAGCGTTAGCTTGTTTGTGCATTATTGGCATTAGCAGTTACGCCTATTTTATAGATAACTCAATATTGAATGGCACGCCTTTACATGCTTTATTTACTAAATCCAAGCCAATCCCACAAATCAGTCTTGCTCAAAACGATATTCGACCTGATAGAAGTACTGTAATAATTGCTTCACCTCTACCCACGAATGAAACAAATAACGCCATCACTACAGCAAAAGCTATAGATGCCCCTATTTCAGAATCTGTGATGATGGAGCCACCCGCAGCTGGAAATTACGCACTAAAAAATCAAGCGCCTAGCGCGATTTCATCTAACGATTTAGTGACGCAATCAGCAAAAGAAAATCCTGCGAATAATATAGCGAGTGCAAATCAAGTAGCGAGAGCAAATCAAATAGCAGAAACAGATGTAACTAGCAAAGTGATTAGCGCTCGCAAAAGCAAGCAACTTGAGCAAAACAATTCAGCAAATGATGCCCTATCTAATCAAGATGAGGTGATTGCCTACAATACTACAAAGCCACAAAAGGCGTTATTGTCATCACGCAGCTCAACAATTACAGTCACTAAAAACAGGCCGGTGAATGGCGTTAATCCTATTTTGCAAAATGCCTATGCTGCTTACACCAATGGAGAGGATACTAAAGCACAGCAGTTATATAAACAGGTGTTACAAACAGAGACACGCAATGTAGATGCGATGCTAGGCCTGGCAGCTATCGCACAGAAACAAAACCGCATGGATGATGCAGCTGGTTGGTATAGAAAAGTAATAGAATTAGACCCAAAAAACCCTTTTGCTCAAGCAAGTTTAGCAAGCAATACCTTAAATACGCAGCTACAAAGTAATGGTGCAGAGGATATGGTTGCCAATGAAAGTCGTTTAAAGAATTTAATTGTACAGCAACCTGATAACGCCAATTTACAAGCGGCCTTAGGTAGTTATTATGCTGATCAAAATCAATGGCCGTCAGCCCAACAAGCTTATTTTGAAGCTTATCGACTAGCACCTAACAACGCAGATTTTGCTTTTAACTTAGCCGCAAGCTTAGACCAAATGGGCAAACAAAAATTAGCGTTACTTTATTATAAACGCGCTTTAGAACAGCAATTAAAATCTGGTAACAGCCAAATAGATGCAGCGGCAATTAGAGCGCGGATTAATGTAATCCAATAGCTGCTTTACATACAAACAAAATATATGAAATTAATAGAGCACTGATATGGCTGAACAAAGACGTAAATTACGCATAGGCGAAATCATGGTGCAGCAAGGGCTGATTAGCAAAGATCAGCTACGTATTGCATTAATTGAGCAGGAAAAAAATGATATTCCTTTAGGCCGTCAGTTGGTATTGTTAGGCTTTGTAACCGAAGGCATGGTGCGTGATTTAGTAGCCACTACTATTGGGCAAGAAAGCATTGATTTAAGCTCTGTGATTGCCGATGAAGATGCATTAAGCCTTGTGCCAGAAGAGTTTTCTCGCCGCCATCGTTTGTTGCCGATTGCTTTTGAAAGTCATGCGCAAAAAATGGTCGTGGCGATGGCCGATGTATTTAATGTAGTCGCATTAGACCAATTGCGTGCCATGTTAGGTGGCGAAATACAAGTCAAACCTGTACTAGCAGCTGAAGCGCAATTAGAAGAATATACCGATCAGTTTTATGGCTACGAACTCTCAGTTGATGGTATTTTGCATGAAATTGAAACAGGTGAAATTGATTATCAAAGTTTAGCGGCTGGTGGCATTGAATATACCCAACCTGTTGTGCGTTTGGTTGGTGCATTACTCATTAATGCTGTGAAATTGGCGGTTTCAGATATTCACTTTGAACCAGAATATGCATTTTTGCGCATACGCTACCGTATGGATGGTGTATTACATCAAGTACGCAGTTTACATAAAAGCCATTGGGCAGGTATTGCGGTACGCTTAAAAGTGATTAGCGGTATGGATATTGCCGAAACGCGCGCACCACAAGATGGACGCATTAATATTAATTTATGCGGCAGGCAAATTGACTTTAGGGTGTCTACCCACCCGACCATTCATGGCGAAAATATTGTATTACGTGTACTAGACCGTGAAAAATCTATTATGCCCTTAGATCATATGGGCTTACGCGATGAAACCTTAGCTGAGCTTAAAGTGATGATGACGCGCCCAGAGGGTATTTTAGTGGTTACAGGGCCAACTGGTAGCGGTAAAACCACCACTTTATATTCATTGTTATCTCACCAAAATACTGATGAGGTCAACATTATGACCTTGGAAGATCCAGTGGAATACCCAGTCACCATGATGCGTCAAACGTCAATTTCTGAAGTTAACAAAATTGATTTTGCCAATGGTATACGTTCTATTATGCGACAAGACCCTGATATTATTTTAGTGGGTGAAATTCGTGATGCGGATACTGCCACTATGGCGTTTAGAGCGGCGATGACGGGGCACCAAGTATTCAGTACATTACATACTAACTCTGCACTAGGTACATTTCCACGTTTACTTGATATTGGTGTGTCACCCGATATTATGGCGGGCAATATTATTGGCGTAGTCGCACAAAGGTTAGTGCGGGTGCTTTGCGCTAGCTGTAAGGCATCATATGTACCAGTGGATGAAGAGCGCGAAATTTTAGGATTAAAGTCTGATAATAAACAAATTGTATATAGAAAAGTTGGATGCAAGCATTGTAATAACACTGGCTACCGCGGACGGATGGCCATCATAGAGCTGCTACGTATTGATAGCAAAATGGATGCGCTTATAGCACGTAGATCACCGTTAGATGAGTTGCGAAAACTAGCGTTAGAAAATGGCTTTGAAACGCTTGCAGATGATGGCGTACGCAGAATTTTAGAAGGCTTAACCAGCCTAGAAGAAGTGATGCGGGTTATCGATTTGACCAGTCGCCTGGCTCAGGTTCATTAATCAAGTTAGGCGCCTGTAAGCTGCTCTTAACTCATTAAGTTTTGATAAATCAAATATAACCACTGTGGCCACTTTTAATTACAAAGCGATTGATAAAACAGGTCGAACCGCACAAGGTCAAATTGACGCAATTAATGAAGTAGATTTAGAAATCCGCCTAGAGCGTATGGGCCTGGATTTGATTACCTTTAATGCTGCACAAAAAGCCGCTACAAGTTTTGCGCGCAAAAAAGTGAGTAATCTCGATTTAGTGATGTTTTGCTTTCAACTGGAACAACTCACTAGCGCTGGTGTGCCGCTTTTAGAAGGCCTGCAAGATTTGCGTACCAGCATTGAAAACCCTTATTTTCAGAAAATCATGGGGGCTTTGGTCGCTGAGGTAGAAAGCGGAAAAGTACTTTCACAGGCACTTGCAGCTTATCCCGATGTGTTCAATGAGGTGTTTGTCAATTTAGTGTTAGCGGGTGAAAAAACTGGGCGTCTATCTACCGTGTTTGATAACTTGGCAAATACGCTCAAATGGCAAGATGAGCTATTTTCGCAAACTAAGCGCTTGCTGGCCTATCCGCTATTTGTGATGGTGGTTGTGTTCTCCGCAGTCGCATTTTTAATGATTTATTTAGTCCCACAAATGGTATCGTTTTTACAAAATATAGGGCAAGAACTTCCTTTACGAACAAAAATACTCATCGCCATTTCTCATGCATTTGTAAACTATTGGTGGTTAATTATTTCACTGCCTTTCGCATTAGTATTAGGTGCTACAGCGTATATAAAAAGTAGTGATAATGCGCGTTATCAGTTTGATTACATCAAACTACATTTGCCGATTACAGGTGAAATTTTGCAAAAAATCATTATGGCGCGTTTTGCGCGTTACTTTGGCTTGATGTACCAAACGGGCATCCCCATTTTAGAAGCAATTAAAACGTGTGAAAAAATTGTCGCAAATCGTGTAATAGCCGATGCTTTAAGCCGTGTACATCAACAAATTAACGCGGGTGATAGCATGAGTGAGGCTTTTCGTAATGCAGGGTTATTTCCACCCCTCGTAGTGCGCATGATCAAAGTGGGAGAGAGTACAGGCGCATTAGATAAAGCATTGCTTAATGTGAGCTATTTTTACGATAGAGACGTTAACGAAAAAATGCAAAAAATGCTTAAATTACTAGAGCCAGCACTTACGGTTGTGTTGGGGTTAATATTGGCATTTATTATGTCATCGGTACTAGGCCCAGTTTATGATTCATTTAGTAAACTTAAAATATAAAAGCCATGTTAATTAGCAACCATAAAATGATATTGTGCGCTTCAAATACCAGCTTAACAGCGGGTATTTGGCATGGCAACAGGTTACACAGCATGCAGGTTTTTTCTAATACCGAGCAGGGTCATACCGATTTTTCTGCCTATTTAATTAAAAATCATTTACCTAATATTTATTTAATTGCCAATTCAATTGATGAAGATTATCGCGTAGAAAGCCTACCGCACACCACGGGAAAAACCCGCACCGAGATTTTGCAGCGCAAACTCAATCAATTTAGTCGCAACGCGGTTTATCGTACCGCACATTTTATTAATCGAGATACAGAAAAACGTAAAGATGACCATTTTCTATTTGTAGCCCTTAATAATACCGATTTCCTTAGTGGCTGGATAAATGCCATTAATACCATGCAGGCCCCGTTAGTTGGCATTTACATGTTGCCTATGATTAGCCAAGAAATCATACGGTTGCAAAAAGACCAAGTAAAAATGCAACAAACGCATATTTTACTTTGCGAGCAATTAACCACTGGATTACGTCAAAGTTATCTACAAAATGGCAAACTACGCATGAGCCGTATGGTGCCATTTAGGGTGGATACAAGTCAGCCATATGCCAGTACCGATGTTGAAGAAAATAAACTCAGCGCATTTTATGCAACAGAAATTGATAAAACACGGCTTTATTTAATTAGCCAACGTTTAGCCTCACGTGATACAGCACTACATGTGGTGTTTCCTTCATTAGATGACAACACCGCGGTATGCCAGCATATTGCTCAACAAATCAATGCTGAGTGCGCGCCTATCAACCTTTATAACTTGGCAAAACCACATTTAGTTACACCAGAGTTACTCAGGCTAAACCCTGAGCTACTTCACATGCAATTATTAGCTAATGGCTTTTTGCCTGCCAATTTGGCACCAGTTGCTATTACTAAAACTTATCAACTTAACCAGTTACGTAGCGCTATTATTATTACCAGCATTGTGAGTGGCATCATTGGTCTACTAGCCCTCATCATATTGCTATATAAAAGCTATTCATTAAATGATGAAATACAAATCAAGCAAGCAGAAACAACCATACAACAGCATTTATATAATGAAGTTTCTAAAAATTTCCCCACATCCCCTATTGTAAGTAGCGAGCTTAAAACTGCAGTAGATTTAGCCCTAGCCATCAAAACCAATAGCAAAACGCCAGCACGTTTAATGCAAGTGCTTAGTAAAGCATTTGATGAGCAGCCGCAAATCCAATTAGCTAGATTACGCTGGGTATTGAGTAATAACAGCAGCATAAAAGACGATGAAACCAATAGTGTCGCACCCACATCGGCTAGTGCTAAAGTTGATGCAACCACTGGTGACCCGCTCAATTTATTAGAAATAGGCTTTATCAATGCCGAAATTAAAGACTTCAATGGAGATTATCGCGCTGCACTAAATAGTGT
>JAYVFU010000051.1:0-5241 GCA_043772865.1 Methylophilaceae bacterium | reverse complement strand
TGTTGATATGGCTCATGATAATCCCCATGCTTTTAAAAATAGACTTCGGCGCAATGAAAGAGGTACTCATACATAGCAAAGGTATTGGGGTTACTTTGTTTGTGAATTGGGTAGTTAAACCATTTTCCATGGCACTACTCGCTTGGCTATTTATTCGACATTTATTTGCTGGCTTATTACCAGTAGAACAAATTGATAGTTATATTGCAGGACTCATTTTGCTTGCCGCAGCACCATGTACCGCTATGGTATTTGTGTGGAGTGGATTATGCGGTGGTGAACCGAAATTCACCTTATCTCAGGTGGCTATCAACGATGCCATCATGTTGTTTGCATTTGCACCACTGGTGGCTTTGTTATTAGGTTTATCTAGCATTACCGTGCCGTGGAACACGCTTTTTATTTCTGTGATGTTGTTTATTGTAGTGCCAGTAGTGATTAGCCAAATATTGCGCAAGCTTTTGTTATCAAAAGGTCAAAACATACTTGAAGGCACACTTAAACGCTTACATCCCATTTCACTTTGTGCATTGCTAGCCACATTAGTTTTGCTGTTTGGCTTTCAAGGGCAGCAGATACTTGCACAACCTATCATTATCGCTTTGCTAGCGGTGCCCATCATCATTCAGGTGTATTTCAATTCAATGCTGGCGTACTGGCTTAATAAAAAATTGAAGGTCGCGCATTGTATAGCAGGTCCATCGGCATTAATTGGCGCATCAAACTTTTTTGAGTTGGCTGTAGCAACGGCCATTGCCTTATTTGGATTTAATTCAGGCGCTGCACTTGCCACGGTGGTAGGCGTATTAGTGGAAGTACCAGTGATGCTTTCGGTGGTATCTATAGTAAACCGTAGCAAAGCTTGGTATGAAGCCAAATAACTTTTTAATTAGTAGCGGCAAAATTTATGTGTTGATATGTTTACCACATTAGAAAACTTTACCGCCGCGTTTAAAGATCACGGTGTAACTATCATGCTTGTACTGGGTTTACTCAATAGTTTTCTACCAAAGCCAAGTAAGTCATCCACATAAGTATAAACCACTGGGATTACCAACAGGCTTAACAAGGTTGAGGTGATTAAGCCACCGATGACGGTAATTGCCATCGGCGCACGAAAGCTGGGGTCCGCACCAAAACCTATGGCAATGGGTAACATGCCTGCACCCATAGCAATTGTGGTCATCATGATAGGGCGGGCACGTTTGTGGCAACCATCTAGCACGGCTGCTAGCCTATCTAGGCCACGGTCTTTACGCGCCATCATGGTGTATTCTACTAGCAAAATAGAGTTTTTAGTCACCACACCCATCAGCATGAGTAAACCAATCACCGTTGGCATAGAAAAGCTGCTATGGGTGACAAGTAACGCTAAAAATGCGCCGCCTAGCGAAAGTGGTAACGCGCCTAATATGGTCACGGGTTGTAAAAAGTCATGGAATAACAGTACTAAAACCACGTAAATACACAACACACCAATCATCATGGCCGTAGCAAAGCTGCCAAACAATTCTGTCATACGCTGTGCATCACCAGACTCAATAAGCGAAACACTGAGCGGCAATTTTTTCATGGTGGGGAGCGCTTTTGCCTCTTTTGAAACATCGCCAATCAAACGTTTGCCTAGCTCAATTTCAAAGGTGACATTGCGCATGCGATCTAGGCGATCAATTTGTTGTAGACCACCATTCATTTTAATATCTGCCAGCGTCATTAAACTCACGCTGCCGGCGCGACTAGGCACGCGTAGCTGTGCGACATCATCTAAACTTTGGCGGAAATTAGCATCCAGCCGCACGCGAATGGGCACTTGACGTTGTGGCAAATTAAGCTTAGGCGTTACGTTAGAAAAATCACCATAAGTCGCCACGCGAATGACATCTGCCAAAGATTGCACCGTTACGCCTAGTTCAGCCGCTTTATTAAAGTCGGGCTTAATCTGGATTTCTGGACGTTGCAAGCTAGCACTAGAGGTGATATTGCCTAAGCCATTGATGGTGCGTAACTCACGCTCTACATTTTGTGCAACCGCTTGCAGGGTGTAAGGGTCATCACTCGCTAGCGTAAGTTGTAAGCGCTCACCCGTGCCGCCTGCGCCCACCGAGATACGCGTGCCAGGTAAATGCGCTAATTTATTACGAATATCCTCTTCAATGGCAGCTTGCTTACGTGAACGCTGGCTACGATCTTTAAGGCTAACGGTCAGTGTAGCTTTGCGTACATCGTTGCTGCTATTGCTTGCCGAAGGACCATTACCGCCGGAAGTACTCACGCCTACGGCAGTAAATACTTGAGTTACATCGGTCATTTGTGCTAATAGCTGTTGCGCTTGAGATGCTATATCTTTTGTTTGTTGCAGCGTGCTACCCGGCTGTAACTCTAATGCAACTTTAGTTTGGCTGGTATCAGCGGCTGGCACAAAGCCTTTGGGTAACAGCGGCAAGAGTGCAAGCGAAGCAGCAATAAATACAATAACACCTAGCACAACTGTTTTGCGAAAGCGTAAACACCATTGCACTGCAGCAAGATAATGACGCATTACCCAGCCAGCTTTTTCTTCAACCGCTGCATGCGGTTTTAAGATAAAAGCCGCCATCATTGGCGTAAGTAACCGTGCTACCAACAATGAGGCAACTACAGCTACGGCGGCTGTAATACCAAACTGTTTGAAAAACTTACCTGGAATGCCTCCCATAAAAGCAGTAGGCAAAAATACCGCCACCAGTGTAAAAGTAGTGGCAATTACGGCAAAACCAATTTCATCAGCGGCTTCCATCGCGGCTTGATAAGGTGTTTTACCCATACGCAAATGCCGTACGATATTTTCAATTTCTACAATCGCATCATCCACCAAAATACCCACTACTAATGCTAAGGCTAACAGGGTGAGTATATTGAGGCTAAACCCTGCATAGAGCATGGCAGCAAATGTTGGAATAATAGATAGCGGCAACGCCACCGTTGCTACCAAAGTAGCCCGCCAATCACGCAAAAACCACCACACCACAACAATCGCCAGCAATGCGCCTTCAAACAACAAATGCATAGAGCCATCATAATTATCTTGAGTGGGCTGTACGGTATTGAGCGCTTCTTTAATACGTACTTGTGGATGGTTATTTGAAAATTTAGTCACAGCATCACGTACATCTTTAGCGACCGTGACTTCGCTAGTGCCTTTGCTACGAGTTATTGCAAAACCTATCACTGATTTGCCATCTAATGTGGCGTAACTGCTGCGTTCGGCAATGCTATCTTCTACTGTAGCGACTTGGTTTAAGTTGATATGGCGACCATCTGACAGCGGAATATCAAGCGTGGCAATTTCAGCGGGCGTAGCTACTGCGCCTAATGTACGTACCGCTTGAATAGCGCCACCAATATCACCACGCCCACCTGAGGCATCTTGCTGCACTTGTTTAATGCGTGGTGAAATATCACTGGCTGTCACACCCAAACCCGCCATCAGCATAGGGTTAAGGTTCACGTGAATCTCGCGATCTACCCCACCAATGCGTGCTACTTTGCCTACACCATCCACGGATAACAACATTTTGGTAATATCGTTATCTACATACCAAGATAGCGCTGATTCATTCATGTTATCTGCTACCACTACGTAAGTGAGCATAGCCCCGCCCGAAGTGGTGGTTTTAGAAACAACAGGGTTAGTTACTGCTGAAGGTAAATCTGAGCGCGCACTATCAACTGCATTGCGCACTTGGTTGAGTGCTTCTTCTGAATTTTTATCAATATTAAATTCCACTTTAATATTGACCGAGCCATCAGTCACGGTGGTGCGAATATGCTCAATACCGCCGATTGTGGCGATTTTATCTTCAATTTTACGCGCCACTTCGGTTTCTAGTTGCGCGGGCGCTGCACCTTCCAGTGTGGCACTCACGCTAATCACTGGCACTTCAATATCAGGAAAGCTCTCAATACCCAGCTTACCAAGGCTGGCTAGCCCAATAAAGGTGAGTACTACAAATAGCAATACAGAAGGTACAGGGTTTTTAATAGACCAAGCAGAGAAGTTCATTTTGCAGCTCCCGTTTGTGTAATGACAGCGGCTGGTGAATTAACTACCGTGACTAAATCGCCATCATTCAAAAACCCTGCACCCGTTGCAACCAGTAACGGGCTACCTTGTATGCCTTCTATTATTTCTACAAAATCGCCTACGCGACGGCCTGTGGTGACATTACGTTGCACTACCTGTTGTGCTTTATTCACGCCTTCGCCTGCTGATTCTTTGCTTGTTAATTCTTTTTTGGATAACTCTTTATTGGGCAATACTTCATATAAATAACTACGCCCATCACGGAGTACCACTGCGGTTTGCGGCACAGCTAACGCTGATTTAGTACCAACTTCAATAGTGCCTTGTGCATACATGCCAGGCTTAGCAGAGGCCTTAGGCAAATCTACATACACCAAAGCGTTGCGCGTGCTTGTATCAACCGTTGGTGCTGTCATGCGAACGGTGCCTACCACTTGACGATTATCTGGTAATAGCAACTGCACTTGTTGACCCGCTTTAATCAGCGCTAATTGCGGTGCGCTAACTTCGCCGCGCCATTCTATGCGGTTTTGACGCACTAGCCTAAATAGCTCACTACCCGCTGCCACCACATTGCCTAAATTGGCTGAGCGCGATGAAATCACGCCATCATCTGCCGCTATTACATGGGTTTGACGTAAGCGTATTTGCTGATTTTCAAGCTCCGCTTGCGATAAAGCTAAATTCGCCAAGGCAGTTTCTTCAGCAATTAAATATTGGTTAATCTGCTGATTAGAAAGTGCGCCACTTTCTTTGATTTCGCGCGCACGGTCGGCATTTACTTTTGCCTCGGCTAATGCGGCTTTATCATGCGCCACTGTGGCCTGCTGTTTATGCACATCGGCGACTACCGTTTCATCGGCTAGTAGCACTAAATCTTGGCCTTTTTTTACAATACTACCTACATCCACCAACACTTGCTTGATGCGCAAGCCGCCAATTTCAGCACTTACTTGGGCTTCTTGCCAAGCATTTACAGAGCCATTCATGATTAAGCGCACCGGCCATGATTGCTGTGTGGGATGCACAGTTTCTACCGCTAAACTGCTTTTAGCAGTGGATTCTGCATCCACTGGCTTTTTGTCCGCTGGTTTACCTAATATTAAAAGTAGAATGATTGCAATTATAATGGCAACGCCCAATAGAATCCAAAGACGTGCGGTGGGAAGTTTGAATTG
>JAYVFU010000050.1:0-5278 GCA_043772865.1 Methylophilaceae bacterium | reverse complement strand
AATGGCGTAGCGCTATCGTTATCGGCATACTATTACCAGCTATGGGTAACGGTATTGTGTGTTATGTGCAGCAAAGCGTTTCATCAAGCATAGCGGCGTTATCAATCGCTACAGCGCCAATTTGGATGGCCATTTTCTCTGCATTTTGGGGTCATTATCCAAGCAAACAAGAGTGCTTAGGTATTACGATTGGCTTTATTGGCATTTTGTTGCTTAACCTAGGTGGTAGTTTGCATGGTAATTTCACAAGTGCTTTTTTACTGATGTTTGCTGCGGCTTGCTGGTCTTGTGGCTCAGTATGGAGTAAGCACTTGCCCATGCCTAAAGGGCTAATTGCCAGTGCAACACAAATGCTATGTGGTGGCGTAGTTTTATTATTGTTTAGCGCAACACAGCATGAAACATGGCCAGCACACATCAGCACAAAATCATGGCTAGCCATGTTGTTTTTAGTGTTACTAGGCTCCATAGTAGCTTATAGTGCTTACCAATATTTACTGAAAAACGTGCGACCACTAGTCGCAACCAGTAATACATTTATCAACCCAATGGTGGCTTTTGCCTTGGGTATAGGTTTAGTGAATGAGCATGTATCTCACATTGAATTTATTGCGCTGGCAGTCATATTAGCGGGGGTATTTTTAGTGTTATCTTACAACGAACAAAGTGTGGAGAAATCGGTTTGAACAACGTTGCAACAAAGCAAAATTTAGCATTATTTGATCTCGATAATACCTTACTTGCAGGTGATAGTGATTTTCAGTGGGGACAATTTTTAATTGGCGAAGGTATATTAAATCGTGAAGAGCATCACAACCGCAATGTGCAGTTTCACGAAGATTACAAACGAGGTGAACTAGACATTAATGCTTTTTTAAAATTTCAACTTAAGCACCTATCAGAGCATAAACGTTCATTTTTAGATCAATTGCATGCTAAATATATGCAAGCTGTTATCCGCCCGATGATTACCGATAAAGCCCGTGCGCTGGTAGAAGAGCACCGTGCTAAAGGCGATTTAATGATGATTATTACCGCTACCAATAGCTTTATTACTAACCCAATTGCTACTGAATTAGGCATTGAATATTTGATTGGCACCGACCCAGAACAAAAAGATGGTGAATTTACAGGCGGTTTCACTGGCGTGCCGAGCTTTCAAGTAGGCAAAGTGATTAGGTTAAATGCATGGCTAGAGGTACGTGGTGAAAAATTAGCTGATTATCCAGTAAGCTATTTTTACAGTGATTCACAAAATGATTTACCGTTGATGAAGCTAGTCACTAACCCAGTGGCAGTTGATGCAGATGAGACTTTGACCGCTTATGCAAAATCACATCATTGGCCAATTATTAGCCTGCGCTAAGTGCATATTTTAATATTGAGCGTATTGATACTCTCAATATTAGCTGATTATCTATGCAACACAATTTCAAGAACAAACTTGCTACCTATATAGGCCAGCAATAGCAATACAAAGCCTACTAACACCCAATGAATAGCTTTGCGACCACGCCAGCCATAAGCAGTTCGACCCAATAGCAAACCGCCATATATAAGCCAGGAGGCAATAGAAAAGATTATTTTATGGCTAAATTGCATGGGTTTGCCAAAAATTTCCTCAGAAAACAACATGCCACTAATCAGCGTAAATGTTAGCAATATAAAACCTAAACCAATCACTTTAAAAAGAAGACTCTCCATGACCATTAGTGGTGGAAAGCTAGGCAGTTTAATTAAGCTCGTTTTTTGATGCAAATTGCGCTCTGCAATGAGCATTAACAGGGCATGCAATGCGGCGAATGTAAATAGGCTATAGGCCAAAATCGCAATCACAATATGTACAACAAATAATGGTGATACCGAAGCTGATAAATAATGATTTTCTACAAAAAATGCAGGCAACAAAGCAAATAGCGCTGCAGGTGGCAACACAAATGCTTGCAGGCTTTGTAAATGATGTTTGATATTGGCAAGCCAATAAATCAGTAGAGTAAGCCAAAATATAAGCGACAAAGCATTATAAAAACCAAGGTTTAAGCCATGGCTAATCACACTATCGTAGAGCAAACTGCCATGCAACAATAAACCTAAGGCAATCATAGATGAATGGAGCTTTAAGTTATGTTCTGTAGCAGGTTTAAGCGTGCGCCAAAAATCGAACGCTACAGCTAAGTAGATAAAAACAACAATAAGATAAATAATGGTTGAATGCATAGCTTGATTATCTTACAAAATTCAAGGTTTCGCACTAGCAATTAGGTAATAGCAATCGTTTAAGTGTAATCATTTAAGCTTGGCTTTAAAAAGTATGTTTAGGTAACTTGGCTGAGTTAAAATACTCATTAATCATCAGCAATTACAGAAAGCCGCAAACTATTATGTTAGAAAATTTAACTGGGCGTTTACAAGGCGTTATTAAAAATCTGCGTGGGCAAGCGCGGATGACTGAAGACAACATTGCAGATGCTATGCGTGAAGTGCGTATGGCACTGTTAGAGGCCGATGTCGCCCTGCATGTGGTCAAAGAGTTCATCGCCAACGTTAAGGCGCGCGCGCAAGGCCAAGACGTGCTACAAAGCCTAACGCCGGGCCAAGCAGTCATTCAAATTGTACATGATGAATTAACCAACTTAATGGGCAAGGCTAATGTAGGAATAAACTTAGCGGTAGTTGCCCCCGCGATTATTTTAATGGCCGGCTTGCAAGGCTCTGGTAAAACAACCACCTCTGCTAAATTAGCCAAACTATTAAAAGAACAAAAGAAGAAAGTCTTACTCGCCAGTGCTGATATTTATCGCCCTGCAGCGATTGAGCAACTCAAAACACTGGCAAAACAATTAGAAGTCGATTGCTTTGATAGTAACGCCAGCCAAAAGCCGTCTGATATTGCTGCAGCTACGCTTGATTTTGCTAAGCGCCATTTTTACGATGTCATTATTTTTGATACGGCAGGTCGCTTAGGTATTGATGAAGCCATGATGGCCGAAATCAAAGCCTTACATATGCAACTTAACCCAGCAGAAACCTTATTTGTTGTAGATGCCATGCAAGGGCAAGATGCAGTAAACACTGCTAAAGCCTTTGGCGACACCCTACCATTGACTGGCGTAATTTTAACTAAGCTAGATGGCGATGCACGCGGCGGTGCGGCACTTTCGGTGCGCCATGTTACAGGCAAGCCTATCAAATTTATCGGCGTGAGCGAAAAAGTAGGTGGTCTAGAACCTTTCCATCCAGAGCGAATGGCATCACGCATACTTGGCATGGGCGATGTGCTGAGCTTAATTGAGCAAGCGCAAAAAAGTGTAGATATTGATGAAGCCAAAAAACTTGCCGAGAAAATTAAATCTGGTAAAAATTTCGACTTAGATGACTTTAAAGCACAAATGGTGCAAATGCGTAATATGGGCGGCATGGGCGCACTCATGGATAAAATGCCAGCACAAATGTCTGGCATGGCCGCAAAAATGAATACGGCAGACGCCGAAAAATCAATGCGTCGCATAGAAGGCATTATCAACAGCATGACACCGCTAGAGCGCCGCAAACCAGAGCTTATCAAAGCTACACGCAAACGCCGTATTGCCATGGGTAGCGGCGTGCAGGTGCAAGAAGTCAATCGCGTGCTCAATCAGTTTGAAGAAACTCAAAAAATGATGAAAATGTTTAGCAAAGGTGGCGGCATGGCAAAAATGATGCGCGGCATGCAAGGCATGATGGGCGGGAAAATGCCTGGTATGCGCTAATCGCAGTTCAGTATAAAAATCGTAAAACACTGATTTTACATAACAAATTATTTTGTAAGAAAGGTTCAAAAAATATTTCAAATTAATTACTCATAAATTGCACAGATTAGATTGACTAGTGGGCGGCTTTTAAGCATAATTGCGCCCTTTCCAGAGTTAAGTAATTAACAAAGCAATTTTAGTTAATAAAGTCTAGTTAAGTACTACATTCTTTGGGGCGTTAGCTCAGCTGGTAGAGCAGCGGACTTTTAATCCGTTTGTCGTGGGTTCGATCCCCGCACGCCCTACCATATAAATTAAGGGGTTACGTGAAAACGTAACCCCTTGTTCATTTATTAGTAGCCGCATAGTAGTATTTAAATCTACCGATATCTTAGATATTACCAACTTCTTTTGCAGGCAATATCATCTATCCAAATTGATTGGTTTAAATAGAAATATATCAAATTAGTGCTGTTGCAAAGAATCAATGATCGGGCAGGCTGTTTCGTAATTGTCTTCTTCGCATTTTCCGATCAGCTCCTGAAGCGTATCGCGGATACGCTCAAGTTCAGCAATTCTGGCATTCACCATATTCAGTTTTATCAAAGAAGCATCATGGGTTTGCTGGCAAGCATCACAAGCTCGCATAGCAAATAACTCTTTAATCTCCTCAAGTGTAAAACCTATCGCCTGTGCACGTTTTATAAAGTATATGTCCTCAATGCATTTTTCTGAGTAATAACGAAAACCACCTAATGCTTTAGGCGGTTCTGCTATCAACCTGCACGCTGATAAAATCTGATCGTTTCAATATTGACGGCCGCTGCTTTGGCTACTTTGCCGATGGTTAGTTTTGACTGCATCATATCCCCTTGGATAATTCCTGAAATAGCTTGACATCGTACTATAGTACAGCCTTTATAGTACGCTTTTAATTCTGTATATGAGCGTTATATGTCAAAAGATAAACTAGCGAATTCCACTTTAATTGGCGGTGCTGTCGCTGCGATCGCAGCCTCAGCTTGTTGTTTAGGGTCACTGATTTTAGTCAGTTTAGGCATTGGTGGGGCTTGGATTTTGAATCTGACGATGTTGGAACCCTACAGACCTATTTTCATCGGCATCGCTTTCATCTGCATGACTTTGGCCTATCGCAAGATCTATATAGCTAAACCTGCCAATGCATGTTTACCCAATACTTTGTGTGCAAAACCACAGACGAATAGAAACTATCGAGTCATATTTTCGGTAGTATCTGCGCTGGTGTTGATTGCATTACTTTACCCTTATTTTGTTATTTTTCTTGAATAGGAAGTTATCCATGTTGAAATCCATTATTTTAACCATCTCATTTGTGATCACTTTGAGCACTTCAATCCTTACCTATGCGGCAATTCAGCATGTGACGCTTGAGGTTACTGGCATGACATGTTCTTCCTGCCCCATCACTGGTGAATTCAAGTTGCAAGTGCACCAGTTGAGATAAATAAAGGGACATGAGATAGAACGCTGATAATGTGGGTAGTGCAACCCAACCACATTAAAGG
>JAYVFU010000049.1:0-5301 GCA_043772865.1 Methylophilaceae bacterium | reverse complement strand
TTCACGCAGACGATTTCATCAAACATGCTGTGGTAATCGGTACTCATTGCAATCTCACCCGCTTTAAATTTTGCATCATTATCTTCTAAAGCTTGCTGGTACTTTTTTTCATCAAATGTTTTATTTTTTTTGAAAAGTGAAGTCCCTGAATTAAGCGGTGCATCTGGTGTTAAATACAGCACGCCAGCAAATATGGTATTGTGATCTGTGTGAATTACGCCTTGATTATACTCTGCCGAAACGCTTTGAAAGCTGGTAGTAATCAACCAGCGCATGTGGTCATTTTCTGCATTATGAAAAACCGAAACCAGCTTGGTGCAGATTTTGTCAAATAACGCTTTATCTAGATTTGACAAATCTTTCGTTCTGCAACCAGGGTAAACGTAATCAATGTTAGCGACTTCATGGCAAAATGTATATTTCTGTGCCAAAGCGAATTTTCTAATCGCATCAGGATTTTCGTAAAAGTTTTCTATTATTGTTACTGGGTATAAGTTCATATTTATAAATTATTAAAGTTTAATGGGAATATAGTTGGGGTTTGCCGCCCGAAAGTGTTAAAACAAACTTAGTGTTTACTATGCGCCCAGTTACGAAGCACCTCATTTACCCGTGTTTGCCAACCTGGCCCCGTCGCCTTAAGTGTTTCAATCACCTCTAAATCTAAGCGCAATGTGACTTGAGCCTTAGTGCCGCTGCCTAATGGTCGCCCAGGGCCGCGGTGTAATTGTGGCTTGACTTGCTCCCACTCCTTATCAGCAAATGGCATTGCATCAGCATCATTCACCACAGCGGTATTGATTAACGCATCTTCTGCATCAGTAGGTCTAATTAATTTCTTGTTCATAATGGTCAAATTCCCTCTTGTTTGCCTTGCGTAGGCTAATAATTCGTCGTACTGTTTTTCTGTCCACAAATACAACGAAATAAAGGCGTTGATTCATAGGCGCTAAAGCGACTTGCCTATCTTCACCATAATCATGTCGCTGATCTGGCCAGATTAATGCATTATTCCAATCTAAAAAGCCGCGTCTGCTAACGATACATGATGCTTGAGTGCATTGTCCGTATTTTTCTTAGAATCAAAAGTAATTTTCACACTAATTATTGTAGTTACGTTTATTTGGAAAAGCAAGATATTTAACGTGTAATGACAACATAACCGTCATTGCGAGAAGCAGAGTGACGAAGCAATCCACACGGCTGTCATTGCGAGAAACGAAGTGACGAAGCAATCCATGCAGTATTACTAAGTTGATACAGTTTTTCTTGTTAACTTACATCCTTGGATTGCCGCGTCTAAGTTATAACCTTAGGCTCGCAATGACAATAAAAAAACGGCAACCGAAGTTGCCGTTTTTAATTTATCTTTCTTAAACTAATACAGGGTTAACCCTGCGGTAATTCTAGAAGAATAAGATTGCGCCTAAAGAGACAGTTTTTGCTTTACCTTCTAAATCACTCAAAGCACCTTTACGCTGGAAATCTGAACGAACATCTGAATACTCAGCTACTAAGTTCAAATGTTTGGTCAGTGGGTGGTAAGCACCCACTGTCCACATTGAGTCTTCTAATTCATCAAGTGTTTCGCCACTGTTACCATCTAAAGTAGATTTACCGTAGCTTACGCCCAATTTTGTACCAGCACCTGGAATGGTGTATGTACCTTGTACGTACCAGCCGTCTGAATCACGTGATCTGCCATTAGCATCAAAACCGTGGTTTAGTTGCACAGTTTGGCCGATACCGTCACCAGTGTAGTAGTAACCTGTTAAGCCAAAACCAGCCAAGTTAACTGTAGCGCCAATATCAAATGCAGTTGCACGGTCATTTTTGCCATTACTTGCAGCTACTGCAGGAGTTGATGTTGGTGTAATTGAAGAAGGTGATGGGCCTGTAAACGCAAAACCTTGTTTACGTGGGCTACCAGCGGTGGCGCCTAAGCCTTTAACTTTTTGTGTCATACCAGAAACCCACACTTTACCACCTACATCACCAGCCCACTCGTAGCTTGCTTTACCTTCAAACGCAGGTGATGAACCACCACGTTGATTAGAAGTTGCAGAACCGCCAACTGAACCAACTGCAATAGCATCCCAAGCTTGACTTACGCCTGCTGTAAAGCTAAAACCGTTCCAATTTGGTGATGAGTAAGCTACTTGTGCTTTCCAATCAGCATACATAAAACCAGTACCAATACGGCCTGTTGTTGTTGTGTTACCAGCTAAACCACCAGCACCAGAACCCACGCCTAACAATGTCATGTCATTCAAGATAGCGTCAGAAGCGAAAATGCCTAAGTCTTTACCAAGTTTGATAGAACCCCAAGATTTGTCGCCAAATGTTACAAATGCTTGACGATTTTCTTGATGCGAACCTTGTTTACCAGCTGTTGAAGTTGATGAGCCTGGGTTAATGCTGATAGTAAAACCAACATCTATATCGTTTTGACGAGTTTTACCAGAAACGCTTAGGTAATTTGGTAGCAAGCCTGTAGTAATGTTACTTACTGACTCATCACCGCCGCCACCTTGAAGGCCATTTGCGCTTGTGTACAAAGCACCGCCGTAACCAGCACCATGATTATCACCACTGTGGTTTGTATGTGTATAGTATGTATTTACAATACCACCGATGTCTAATGTCCAATCGCCTGCTGGAATCATGATGCCAGCGTTAGCGCTTGAGGCACCAGCTAATAAAGCTGCTGCAACTGCTAATTTAATTGTATTATTCATATAAATCTCCATGTTTTATTACTAAAGTTTTGTGTCTAAAAAAGTATTGCTAGTTTTGCTATTTAAAGTTTAGTACTAAATTACCCTCATTCTTGAAACCTTATTATTGCTATAAACATCTTTGCTATAAACCAGCTACAAAAACGAAAAAGTTCGCGAGCTCTCTCAGATTTTATTTATAAATTTGTTTATACAGCAAATTTACAATTATTCACTAAGTAGATACAGTTAGTATGCCAAAAGATGGCTTTTAAGAGCAAGTGTTTTGTGGCTTTATGGCACATATATATGCAAATGTTGTAATAGCGCAACATTGAGATTGCTAGATTGTAATGCAAGTTAAAACGTAACAAGTGAGTAAATCTTCATGTAAAATCTGGTTATTATTATTATTAGAATTTTTCAACATGAAACAATTCTCCCTAAAGCTACAAAAAAAAATCTCAGAGGCTTTCCTACAAGGGCAACGGGCAATGCAGCTTGGCCTTTTTAATCAGGCAGAAAAACACTTTTTGGATGTATTAAAAATCAAGCCTGACATTATTGAAGCTCATGCATCGCTGGCCTTTGTATATGCCGCTAGCAAGCAGCATGCAAAGGCCACAGCAAAACTAAAAGTAATGTTAAAAGCTAAGCCAAACCATGCACAGACACACCACAACCTAGCAAATAGTCTTTATGAGCAACAGCTTTATGATGAGGCCATCAAACATTACGAGGTTGCGCTGAAAATTGACCCGAAATTGGTAGAGGCACACATGCATTGCGGCATTGCTTACCGTATGACTAAAAATTATGATGCTGCGATAGCCTGCTTACACCACGCGCTTAATTTAGACAAAGTTAATGCAAGAGCTTTTCATGTATTAGGCATGATTTATGTAGATATTGAAGATTACAACCGTGCTTTGCATTACTTAGAGAACGCTTGTAGGCTAGCCCCTCAAAATGCAGACTTTAGGGTGAGCTTTGCCAGTGTCCTAGAAAAAGCCTCTTTAGATGTGGAGGCTGGCTATGAATACCATAAAGCTTGTGACATAGACCCAAACTATTTAGATGCATTTAGTTTATACGGAAAATACTTACTTAAAAACCATCGTCACGACGAAGCTTTAGAGTGTGTAAAACACGCCGAACAGCTAGAGCCAAAAAATATTGATGTCACTGATCATTTAGGGCAGGTTTATTTAGGCATGAGCAATACTGATGCCGCTTTAGAAAAGTTTGATGCCGTACTACAAATAGAGCCCAAGCGTTTAAGCGCTTTACAAGGTAAAAGCAGAGTATATCTTGAGCTAGGCGATGCAAATAAAGGTTTTGATGTCTGCGATAAAATTATTGCTTTAGACAGCCAACTGCCTAATGGCTATCTACTTAAAGCGCGCTTGAAAAAATCCAAACTTGGTGATGGCCTTGCAGAACATTTACTTAAAGCTTGCATGCGCAATGATTTAAATGAAGAAACTTTGCAAATGATACACTTTGCTTTAGGAAAAATTTTTGATGATCAAAACAATTATGTGGATGCTTTTAAGAACTATCAATTGGGTAATGCCATAAAAGATAGAGGCTTAGATTATAATAAAGAGGACGATGAAGCAAAATTTTCTAAGTTGATAGAAGTGTTTAATGCCGACATTTTTAATAAATTGCAGCATTTGGCTGTTGAGAGCAAATTGCCTGTATTAATTGTTGGCATGCCAAGATCTGGCACCACTTTAACTGAGCAAATTATTTCTAGTCATTCCCATGTAATTGGCGCAGGCGAGGTGGTTTTTTGGAGCAGAACGCCAACTGCGATGCCGTTAAGGCTGGTTACAGATACGCCCTACCCCGACTGCGTAAAAGAGCTAAATTTTGAACAAGCAAAAGATATTGCAGACATGTATGAGGCCACCCTAAGAAAGATTGCTGGCGTAGCCACAAAGCCAACACACATTACCGACAAAATGCCACACAACTTTTTATATTTGGGTTTAATTGCGCTGTTGTTTCCTAATGTGAAAATTATTCATACCATGCGTGACCCAATAGACACGTGCTTATCAATTTATTTTCAAAACTTTAATAAAGGTCATGGTTATGCTTCTGATTTAACTAACTTGGGCTTTCACTACAAGCAATACCAACGAATAATGCGTCATTGGCACGCTGTTTTACCTGGGCGAATTTTAGATGTTAATTATGAAGACACTACAGCCGACCCTGAATTTTGGTCACGTAAACTTATCAATCACATTGACTTAGAATGGGATGATGCTTGTTTAGCACCACACAAACTAGAACGCTCGGTTAAAACAGCATCGCATTGGCAAGTTAGGCAGCCAATCTACAAAACATCAGTACAACGTTGGAAAAATTACGAAGAATATTTAGGACCTTTGATTGAAGCACTTAAAGATTAAGTTAAAAACACTCTTCCACCGCAAATAGTCTGCGGTGTTCGCGTATGGCAAATCTATCTGTCATGCCAGCAATATAATCCGCCACAGCGCGGGCTTTGTCGGCTTTGGCATGTTGTTGAAATTCGTGCGGCATAAGTCCAATATCGCCTATAAACACG
>JAYVFU010000048.1:0-5328 GCA_043772865.1 Methylophilaceae bacterium | reverse complement strand
CTAAGCTTTTTACAGTACCGCGTACGAAAATATTAGCTTCGTAGATTGAGTCACCTAAAGCATCCCCAGCGTTACCCAACACAACCAAATTACCTGCTTGTGCCATAAAAGCCGTAAAGCTACCGACAGAGCCACCAACCACAACATCGGCGCCCTTAAGTGCAATGGCGCAACGTAAACCTGCATCACCATCAATGATCAGCAAACCGCCTTGTGATGTAGCACCAGCGGCATTAGAAGCAAATCCTTTAACGTGTACTTGTCCAGAAATCATGTTTTCAGCAACTCCCGAACCCGCACTGCCTTCAATGACCACATGCGCGATTTGATTCATGCCTGCAGCGTAATAGCCTGCATGACCTTGAATCGTCACATTAATATCCGCTTTTAAACCCACAGCAATATTATGAGCACCATTTGGGTTGCTAATTTCAATGGTTTTACCATCTAGTTCACTCGGGCTACTGTGCAAAAACTGATTGAGTTCGCGTAGTGGAGTGACATCTAAATCATATTTTAGATTTTCCATACGTACATCTCCTGTGGGGAAGGTTCGAACACTTTTGCGTTTTTAATATCTGGTAAATGCGCTAATGAGCGAAACTCTGAAGCAATGGCTACATAATCATCATGCTCTGCCACAATGGCAGGCTTACAAGCAAATGGGTCACGTACTAAAGCTAACTGGTCTTTAGTACCCATCAATAATGTATAGAATCCATCTAAAGCATCAAAACCATGCTCCAATGCTGTCTTTAAATCATCACCCTCGCGCATGCGCCACTCTAAATAACGGCAAGCCGCCTCAGTGTCGTTATCTGTTTCAAATTGAATGCCTTCATGGTTCAACTGTCGGCGTAAATTATGTGCATTTGATAACGATCCGTTATGCACTAAGCACCAATCTTGCCCCGCGGTAAATGGATGTGCATGCGCCGGCGTAACTGCTGATTCAGTGGCCATGCGTGTGTGACCAACCAAGTGGCTACCACTCATTTGTTCAAAGCCATAACGCTCTGCCACTTGAGCCGGTGTGCCAACATCTTTATAGATATCCATTAATTGCCCAATTGAGAGCAAGTGCACTTGTGGGTAATGTTCTTTTAGCCAAGTTTTTACTGTAGTTGGCTCCAGATGCGTAGTTAACACTGCATGGTTCGCTTTTTGCGTAAAATTAACGACTTTGCTACCTAAGTGCGTTAAAAAATCATGGGATAGTTTTGGCCAGTTAAAGTCCATATCGCTGGTATAAAGGCTAAATTTACGCTCATCATCTGCGACTGGCTCACCAAATATCGCTAACCCCGCTGAATCGGGCCCACGTTCTGTCATACCGATTAACATGGGCAACATCAATGAACCAATATTGGCGCGCATTTTCTGGTTTTTAACCAGCAATCCTACAATTCCACACATCATATTCCCCTAATAAACTAACTGATTTTCTTTAATACACTTTTGCTTTCAAAATTTAGAAAAACTCGACGTAGCGCTTAATTTCCCAATCTGACACATGGCGTTGATATTCCACCCATTCCATATATTTCATATCGATAAACTCTTGTGTAAGCTCCATACCCAATGCTTCACGAATCACCGTATCCTCCTCCAAAGCACGTACAGCTTCATTGAGGTTTTGAGGCAATATGCCGATGCCTGCCTCTTTTAACTGCGCTGATGAGTAGTCATACAAGTTATCTGCATGACCTTTTCCTGGATCTAGCTCACGTGCAACACCATCTAACCCCGCTGCAATCACCGCCGCTGTGGTGAGGTATGGGTTACATCCACCATCAGGCAAACGTAGTTCTAATCGGCCGTATGGAATGCGAACCATCGTCGAACGGTTATTATTGCCGTATGAAATATAAGCTGGCGCCCAAGTAGCGCCAGTGAGTGAACGGCCGACAACTAAGCGTTTATAAGAGTTAACAGTAGGTGCTGCGATGGCGGCAATGGCTGGCGCATGCGCCAAAATACCTGCCATAAAGTGATAAGCTAATTTAGATAAACCGTGCCCTGTTGTATCAGAATCATCTTGAAATAGCGTTTTATTACCATCGCCAATTGACATATGCATATGCATACCATTACCTGGGCGATTGCTAAATGGTTTAGGCATGAGCGAACAAATCATACCCATTTGGTTAGCAATTTCACTGGCTGCCATTTTGAACATAATGAAGTCATCAGCGCTTTTCAAGCAATCAGCATACGTGTAATTAATTTCAAACTGACCGTTAGCATCTTCGTGGTCAATCTGATACACATCAAGACCTGCATCAATAAGCGATTCAGTTAATTTTTCTAAAAAAGCGGATTGGCGCGTAATGCCCTTGTAGTCATAACATGGCTTTAATAAAGTATCCGTGGCATCCACTGGCAAAATATTGCCTTGTTCATCTTTTTTCAGTAATGAAAACTCTGGTTCCAAACCCGTGTATAAAATCCAGCCATTGTTAGTTAAGCGTTCAATTTGGCGTTTTAAAACAACGCGTGAATCAAAACCGTACGGCTTACCTTCAACGTGACCGTCACAAATGATGCGTGCGTAACCTGGTTGCCAAGGGATTAAAGCTAATGTAGATAATTCACCTACCGCCATGTAATCTGGGCCGTTAGGTGCAATGCCCATGCCACAGATAGCACCCCCTGCAAAGCCAGCACCATTAGTCAAAATATCGTTTAAATGCGCTGCAGGTACTGACTTAACCTTAGCTACGCCATGTATATCAACAAATTGAGCCAATATATATTTAACATGATTATCTTTTAAAAACTGATTTGCTTCTGCCAACGATTTCATTTTCTTATCCCTTAAATTTCGCTTTGAAAACTACTTATGGATGCTTTTAAAATGACTAGCAAGCCCAACTGCCCCACCTTTTAATTCCGTAGCTACTTCTAGTAACATGTCCCACATGTAGGAACCATAGGTACCGTCACACCACACTCTATAAACTTGTTCGCCATTCAATGGCATGCGTAACAAAGTGGCAGAAATACCTGCAAGCTGAGTCATGATTACTGTATTACTAGCCAATGCACTATCACGTAAATCCAGCATGCATAGCTCTGAAAGCATATTAAGCACTTCACTACCACTTAAAATAAAGGCGGCATCGGCACGTTGTACTTTGTAAGCACTGGCAATAGACGCTTGATTAAAACCAGCTAGTTTCTGACAAATATTACTGTTGTATTGATCCTCAATAAGAAACTCACTACCACCTAACCTCAATACCAAATAACCTTCATGTTCTATCCATTCATTTTTACTTGTTGGAATTTGTACGCCTTGGCTGATCAACCAATTTGCAGCTTCTGGGCCTTTTATTCCAAACCTTGCAAAACAACTCACGTCGGTTACACCTAAAATACTTTTTCTATTAGTTTCAATAAGTTCACCCTCAAACGCAACAGCGACTTCCATGCCATTAAACTCACCCATTGTTGGATCTAACGAAAACAACCCGTAAGCAATAGGCGTATTAGAAACTGGTTGCTGATTAATTGTGCTCATGTATATCTCGTTATTCCGCGTTAAAGAATGGTGTTTTAACAATGGTTGCTTTGGCTAAACTGCTGTTATCCGTTCTAATTTCAAACGTAGCCCCCACTTCATTTTGTGCTGGATGCACATAAGCCAAACCAATGACACGTTTTGCTGCTGGGCTGTAACTCACACTCGTCACGCGGCCTTTTATTGCTCCATTTTCAATCACAAGGTTACAGTCTTGTGGCATCTCATTGGAATACTCTAGAGGGAGTACAAAGGGCACGAGTATCTTATTGCGTGGTTTTTTAGCCACAATTTGCAGGCTACGTTGCCCAACAAAAAATGGCTTATCCATGGCTAATGCATGCTCTGCACCGACTTCATAGGGAATGGTTAAGCCATCAGTATCGTAGCCTGACATATGATGACCCAGCTCTAGCCTAAGCAAGCGTTGAGCATCTGTACCAAATGGGCGAATACTCTCTTCTGTACCAACCTGCATTAAGGCCTTCCACACATTAAGTGCCTGCGCGCTTGGTATATGGATTTCATAGGCGAGATTAGCCACAAAACCCACACGGATAATACGCGCCGAACAACCTAGCATTTGTGCTTCTTTGGCTGATCCCATACTAAAACCATGAGCGAGGTTAGCATCTAATAAATCAATATCGACCAATTTAGCCAAAACATCCCGCGATTTAGGGCCAGCAATATTAATTAAGCCGTAGGCGCCTGTTACATTAACCAAGCCTACATTAAGCTGCCAAATCTGCAGCCAGCGCTGCATTTCGCGGTATACCGCTGCAGCATTAGATGTGCTCACTGTGAGATAATAAAACTGATCTGCCAAACGACTTGCAATACCATCATCCACAATTACGCCAGACTCATCCAACATTAAAGCGTAACGAGTGGTACCTACTTTTTGGTCAATGTATTTCCCTGTGTAAAAGCGCTCTAAAAATAAACCAGCATCTGGCCCACATACTTCAATTTTGCCTAGTGTGCCACCGTCTATCATGCCAACTGATTGCCGCACCGCGATGGCTTCTTGCTGCACCGTTTCTATACGGCTTAAACCTGACTTTTCGTAATAAGCAGGGCGCGACCAAGCACCGACATCCACAAATACCGCATTGGCTGCTTGATGCCACCCGTGAATAGTGGTCAGGCGATGCGCGTGGAAACTACGGCCACCCAAATGACCAAATGGGGTGGGATGAAAAAACGGACGTGCAGTAGTAGACCCTATTTTTTCAACAGGTAAATTTCGGATTTTTGCGAGTATACGAATCGCATTCATATTGGAATGCTTACCTTGGCTGGGACCCATGCCTACCGTGGTAAAACGCTTCATTAGCTCAATGTTATCAAAGCCTTCTTGCGCGGCATTGATAAAGTCTTTAACGGCAATATCTTCATCAAAATCTACAAAATTCTTACCTTTTGGATGCATGACAATTGGATAAAAGTGGCTTGGTGATGGGCCTTGATGTTGATCAACTTTAACAATTTGAGCGGATTTACCTAGATACTGCAATGCTTCTGCTGCGGCACGCATGCCATCAAAACAACGCTGTTTTATGTTGTAAATGCCATTCACTTTACCCGCGGCAAAAACACCATTGGGTAAACGGTTGGGTACAAACTGCTGAATGTCATGATCAAAACGCACACCCATGCCAGATTGATACAATAAAGCGGCAGCTGAAGCCCAGCCTGCGCTCATCGCGACACCATCACAATCTAAGGTAATGCTATTGGCAGTATTTGTAGTGCCATTTATCTCATCAAATGGGCAAATGATCACGCCACGCACACCTAAA
>JAYVFU010000047.1:0-16836 GCA_043772865.1 Methylophilaceae bacterium | reverse complement strand
AAGCTAACACTGAGCCGCCTAATACTGCCAAAATAGCAATGGGTTTAGATAATCCTTTTAAGTTAAAGGGTCCTTTGTGTGTCCAGGTTTTACCTTCGGCAAATAATCCAGCCGCTACTGGCATTACATAAGAAATATACAAAAAGACAGCACTACCAGTGGCTAATACTAAAAATACATCACCATATAAGGTAGCAGCAATGGCTAATATGGCAGATACCCAAGTAGCGATTAATGGTGTTTTTAGCGTAGGATGAATTTTACGCAACATGCTAGAGCCAGGTAAGCCACCATCCCTTGAAAAGGCAAACATCATACGTGAACATGAGGTTAAACAAGCAAGGCCACACAGATAATTTGCAACAAAAATACCGATAGATAAAATGATACGTAAGCCATTTGGGAGCTGATGTAACAACGCATCAAAAAAGGTATAACCTTGTTTTACTCCTTCACTTAAATCTGGCATGACTAAAACAAAAGTCGCCACCATAATAAAACCAAAAATGACAGAATATATGACTGCATTCACAATGCCACGCGGTACGGTGTTTGCTGCATCACGTGTTTCTTCCGAGGTATGAGCTGAGGCATCAAAACCCGTGATGGTATAACAAACTAGTAGTAAGCCACTTAAAAATGGTAACAACACTCCTTCTTGCTTGGGCCATACACTACCTTCTGTACCCGTGAAGTTGGTAAAAATAAATAGCTTAGAAATATCGAGTGGCGTTTTGCTATACGCTAAAAGTGCAATGACTAGAAAGAAAGCAACTATAAAAATAAGATAACCTGAAATGTCAGTTAGTTTAGTAGTCAGCTTGGGAAAATAAGCATTTAAAATAGCTTGCGAAATTGTAATTAATGCGATGAAACCTATTTGAAAAGCTTGCCCCATGGCTTCTGGTGCAATACCTAACATAGGCGCTATCAGGGTTTTAAAGAATGGGTCATACACGCCAAAATTGACCGACGCTACCACAAAAATTAAACCAAGCAAGTTAAACCATGCAGTTGTCCAGCCGTAGCCTTTACCACCTAACGTAGAACTCCAGTGATACAAGCCACCTGCAGTTGGATAAGAAGAGGCGATTTGTGCCATTGCCATTGCCACAATCAAAGCAAACAACCCACCCACTGGCCAGCCTATACCAAGGGATGCGCCTCCACCCGCACCTAAGCCTTGATTAAATGCACTTATGCCACCAGCTAAAATACAAATAATTGAGAAAGAAATTGCAAAATTAGAAAAGCCACCCATGTGACGGTGCAGCTCTTGTTCATAACCCATACTTTTTAGACTTTGTGCATCCGCATCGGCTGCAAGGTTTTGCTGGTTACTCATAAATTACCCCTTAAAAATTGCGTTGATGATTGTAGTTCACTTCCTCTTTTCTAACTTTTGTTACGTTGAAATTTATATGTCTAAACACTAAGAGACCTTTGCATGAGCACTCAATCAACCAAAAGCCTCCTAATTTCGTCATTCCCGCACGGGCAGGAATGACTTACCTCTGGTTTTTTATACAAATAAGTGCTGAGTTTCAGTTTGCGTAAACGTCTTTATCGATTAAAAATTGTTAATTAACAATGTCGCTAATCTGATATCAATTTACTACATGAGCGTAATGTTTTTAGCCTAATCACGCCGTTATTCAGCTTAATTACGCCGTGATTAACCCGTTACAAATTAATGAGTCAACTCTGCTAAACACGCACAAAATGCACTGAGCAATTGCTCAATATCATTGTGCGTAGTGTTAGGGCAAACGAGTAACATATTGTGAAATGGGGTGATCAGCACACCGCGATTAAGCAGATATAAATGAATAGTTTGCTCTAATTCACTATCTAGTATTGATGAGGCTTCTGAGCCATTTTTGGGTGGAATTTTTGTGAATTGAAACTCTGTACGCGCGCCAACTTGTGTGACGCACCAAGGTAAATTAGCCAGTTTAATAGCGTTACGTAATCCATTGGCTAATTGATCGGCTAATTTAAACATCAATGCATAAGCACTTTCAGTCATCACTTCGCTTAAAGTCGCACGCATGGCATTAATGGCGAGCATATTGGCGGTTAAGGTAGTACCTATGCCAGAATGCCCAGGTGGGGCATTTGTTTTAGCCGCTACTGCCGCACTGGCAAACGCTTCACTAAACCCGTACACCGCGCAAGGTACGCCGCCAGCAATAGGTTTGCCCAATACAATACAGTCTGGAGTTAGACCAAAAGCTTGCGTATAACCACCATGACCTGTGCTAATGGTATGGGTTTCATCAATAATCAACAGTGTGCCAGCTTGCTTGATAATAGCTTGTGCCTGTTGCCAGTAATCAGCCTCTGGCAATACCATGCCGATATTTGTCATCACAGGTTCTGCTAGCACACAGGCAACATCTTCATCTGCTAAAGCTGCTTTTAAAGCCGCCAAATCGTTAAACTCAACCACCTTGGTAAATTGTGTTAAATCGTATACCTGACCTAGCAAGCTATCGCGTTGTGCGGGTATGTTATCTATTAAATCGACAAAAACATCATCTACCGTGCCGTGATAGCAACCATTAAAAATAAGAATTTTATTACGTTTAGTTGCAGCTCTCGCCCAGCGAATAACAAAGCGATTAGCATCCGATGCACTCATTGCAAACTGCCAATAGGACAAGCCAAAACGACGGTTTAGCTCTTGTGCTACCCAAACTGCATCTTCAGATGGCAGCATGGTGGTGTAGCCTAGCTGTGCTTGCTTGATAAGTGCCTTTGACACGGCTTCTGGCGCATGCCCAAACATTGCACCCGTATCACCTAAGCAAAAATCGACATAGTCATGGCCATCAACATCTTGAAAATGTGCGCCTTTTGCACTTTTTACATACAAACTAAACGGGGTAGACCAATCTGTCATCCAATGTAGCGGCACGCCAAATAATAAGTGTTGCTGGGCTTGCACTGATAGTGCTTTAGCGCGTGGCATATTGTGCGAGAAACTGGCCTGCTCACGCGCGAACAATGCCCGTGCTACTTTAAGGTCAATGCCGTGACGGATTTCACTCATGTTACGCTTGATGACCTAAATAGCGTCTATCCCAGCTACTTACTTCATGCATAAAATGCGCAAGTTCGATCTCTTTTACATTGCAAAATGCATCTATGAATACATCCCCAAACATTTCGCGTGCAGGCTGGCTACGGCTTAATTGGCTAATCGCACTCTCTAAGCCGATGGCGATTTCTCTGGGAAAATCATAACCGTAAGTATCATCAATCGGTGCGCGAGCTGTTAATTTTTCTTGCATGCCACGTAAGCCGCAGCCAAGTGTGGCGGCCATGGCTAAATAGGGATTGGCATCACTGCCAGCAAAACGATTTTCTACGCGACGATTTACATGTGAAGAGTGCGGAACACGTAGCCCAATGGTACGGTTATCATGTCCCCATTGCAGATTAATCGGAGCCTGCATGCCACGTGCGTAACGTCGCCAAGAATTAAAATAAGGCGCCATGAAAGGCATTAAATCACCTATATAATGTTGCAAACCTGCAATATATGAGTAAAAAGCAGGGGTGGACTCACCTTTGCTGTCACTGAAAATATTTACACCGTTGTTATCGACGACACTTTGATGCAAATGCATGGAGCAACCATCATAATCTGCCAGCGGTTTTGCCATAAACACAGCATTTAGGCCATGCTGTGCAGCGATTTCACGCAACGTGTGTTTAAACAGCACGACATCATCCGCAAGCTTTAATGGGTCGCCATGCAATAAGTTAAGTTCATATTGGTTGGGTGCCATTTCGTGCAACCATGTATCAATCTGAATTTCTAGGCTATCAAAAGCGGCTTGAAGCTGCTGCCAAAATGCACCCAATTCTGAGATTGAATTCACGCTGTAGGCCATTTGTCGTTCTTGCTCTACACATCCGCGCATACTGGGCGAACTGAACCCTGTTGCTTCATTACCATCACGTTTAAATAGATAAAATTCGATTTCTGGCGCAATGATGGGTGTTAAACCTAATGCTTGATATTGTGCTAGCATATTTTTTAAAACTTGGCGTGGCGCATGCGCAGAAGATGTGCCATCAAAATTCATGCAATCATGTAGCACCCAAGCCCGATTTTTAGCCCAAGGCAGTTGCTTCAAGGTGCTGTAATCTGGCATCAAAATGGTGTCGTTATCAATTGCGCCGATAATATAATCATCGCAATATTGGCCATTAATCGTTTGTAGAATAACGGCTCTCGCAATACGCAGCTCGTTACCTTTCGCAAAGTCTGAGCCACGCATCATTTTGCCGCGTAAAGTAGCGTTAATGGTGGGAAATACGCATTCTACTTCGCTAATGTTGTTTGATTTTATGAAGTTTGCAACTTCTTTTAGTTTATTTTCTAGCATGCTTTATAGTTCTTAATAGCTCTTAATAGCTCTTAATAGCCCTTATTAACCCTTAGCAATTTTCAATATTCTTAACAACCGCGTAAGCAATGGTAAGTTTTAAAGGCCTTTTAAGATGAGCCACTAGCCTGATCTATCTCTAGAACGCATCGCGGTCGTGTAGCACAAACATCTTTGTTGGGAATAGCACTATTTGTTTTAATCAAGGTTTGCTCTGCATTAGTTAAATTTTGCGACGCATGCAAAGCTATATCACTTAGCACATCTTCGATAATCTGTAAGCCTTCATCTATGAGGGCATCACTAATAGTCAGTGGCACCATCACGCGCAATACGTTGCCATAAACACCACAATTTAAAATTAATAATCCACGCTTAGCGCATTCGGTTTTAAGAGTATTGGCAATATCGGCTGCAGGTTTGTGTGGGTCATTATTGTGACAAAACTCTACGCCTGTCATTGCACCTAAACCGCGAACTTCTGTAATAAAGTTAAACTTTGCTTGCATTTGCGTAAATCTGCCACGTAATCGTTCGCCAATCACCACAGAGCGTTCACAGAGCTGCTCTTCTTCCATCACATCTAACACTGCATGTGCCGCGGCAATAGTAATTGGGTTGCCTGCATAGGTGCTACCCAAGCCGCCAGGTGCAGCGGCATCCATAATGGCAGTTTTACCGATCACAGCAGCCAGCGTGAACCCGCCGCCTAACCCTTTGGCTAGGGTGATAATATCTGCCTCAACCCGACCATGCTCGTGCGCAAACATTTTGCCACAGCGGCCAATACCTGTTTGCACTTCATCCATCACCAGCAAAATGCCATGCTCGTCACATAGCTTGCGCAATTGGCATAAAAAACAGTTGGATGCCGGAATATAGCCACCTTCGCCCTGCACTGGTTCTACAAAAATAGCAGCGACACGGTTAGGTTCAATGTCATATTTAAATAGGGTATGTAGGGCATTAATGGCATCATCATCGCTAATGCCATGTAATGGATGTGGAAAAGGGACGTGGTAGATTTCTGGGGGAAATGGACCAAAACCTTTTTTGTAAGGATCGATTTTGCCCGTCATGGCGACCGAAAACATGGTCCTTCCATGAAAGCTCCCATTAAACGCAATAATGCCTGAGCGACCTGTGGCAGCACGCGCAATTTTTACTGCATTTTCTACCGCTTCCGCCCCTGTATTCATAAAGAATGTTTTTTTGGGAGCAGGGCCAGGGGCTAGCTTATTAAGCCGTTCTGCAAGGGCGATATAAGGCTCGTAAGCGACTACTTGAAAGCATGTATGTACAAATTGCTCTAATTGTTTTTTTACTGCGTTAATTACTTTGGGGTGGCAATGCCCTGTATTCACTACTGCAATGCCCGCGCAAAAATCGATATAGCGTTTACCTTCTACATCCCAAATTTCACTATTGAGTGCATGATCAGCAAAAATAGCGTGTGCATTGCCAATACCACGTGGAATCGCAGCGGTACGTCTAGCCATTAAATCAGCATTTGTTTTGGTTTTCATATCCATTTTATTTCCTTCCAATATTACTGATAGCCTTACTGGTTTTTCGTCGTTATGCTGAAGTAATACCCATGCACACATATTTAATTTCTAGATAATCTTCAATCCCATATTTAGAGCCTTCGCGCCCTAAGCCCGATGATTTCATTCCACCAAATGGGGCAACTTCATTTGAAATCATTCCTGTATTAACGCCCACCATGCCGTATTCTAAAGCTTCTGAAACACGCCATACACGCGACATATCTCGTGCGTAAAAATAAGCGGCTAAGCCGAATTCTGTATCGTTGGCCATTTTTAGGGCATCCTGCTCATCTTTAAATCTGAATAATGGCGCAACAGGCCCAAAAATCTCTTCTTTTGCCATGCGCATATCAGTGGTTACCTCGGTCATAATCGTTGGCTCAAAATAGGTTTTGCCTAACGCATGGCGCTTGCCTCCAGTGAGAATTTTCGCCCCTTTTTTTTCTGCATCATCAATCAATAACTCTACTTTTTTTACCGCCGCTTCATCAATCAAAGGGCCTTGTGTAACGCCGTCTTCTAAACCATTGCCTACTTTTAATGAGGCAACGGCGTTTGCAAGTTTGGTGGAAAATTCGTCATAAACGCTATCTTGCACAAGAAAACGATTGGTACATACGCAGGTTTGCCCCGCATTGCGATACTTAGAGGCTAGGGCACCTTGCACAGCTGCATCAATATCTGCATCATCAAATACAATAAAAGGGGCATTACCACCAAGCTCTAATGATAGTTTTTTGATGCTGGGTGCAGATTGCGCCATGAGTTTGCTACCAACGCCAGTAGAGCCCGTAAATGAGATTTTGCGCACAATCGGGTTACTGGTCATTTCCATACCGATAGCAACTGCATCACCAGTGACCACAGAAAAAATACCTTTTGGTATGCCAGCACGATTAGCCAGCTCAACCAGTGCCAATGCTGATAACGGTGTTCGCATATCAGGTTTTAGTATCATGGCACAACCAGCAGCTAACGCTGGGCCAGCTTTACGCGTAATCATTGCAGTTGGAAAATTCCAAGGTGTAATCGCCGCGCAAACACCTATGGGTTCTTTGGTTACAATAATACGTTTATCATTTTGTGGCGCGGGAATTACATCCCCATAAACACGTTTGGCTTCTTCAGCAAACCACTCAATAAATGAGGCTGCATAGGCGATTTCACCGCGCGCCTCAGCTAGTGGTTTGCCTTGTTCGCAGGTCATGAGCAAAGCTAAATCTTCTTGATTTGCCATCATGAGTTCAAACCATTTACGTAATATACGCGAGCGATCAACGGCGGCTCTTGCACGCCACAATGGCTGTGCAGCTTGTGCGGCTAATATTGCATGTCGCGTTTCAGCGGTGCCCATATTGGGTACCGTGGCAATGTTTTCGCCAGTGGCAGGGTTTGACACAGGCTCTGTTTGACCATTTTCTGCGTTACACCATTTACCATTAATAAAACCTTGTTGGCGTAGTAGGATAGGGTCTTTTAAATGTATGGTTGTCATCATTGATTTCTCATTTTTTTTAGCTGTTAGATTTTGCGGGAGGCATGCTTCGTGCCGATAAATATGTGCCGCGTGCCACGCCGAAAGCTTTTTTTATAGGTGTTGCTTTAGCCCCGCAGCAGTGCTTCAAGCTTTGCCTTCGCGGCGCGGCGTTTCTCCTACATAACTAAACAGACACATAATTTATACCAAATCCAGCAGGCGGTGATAAAGCATGCCTGCTGCGGTCACTGGTCCGCGCAGCCATTTTCCTCCAGGAAAAGAAGTATGTTGTATGCGCTGAAACATCGCTAAATTAGCTTTATCACCACTAGCTTTATCACCAGTCGCTGCGTCAGCGATTACTTTTGCAGCCGCTGTTGTTGCAACAATGCCAGAGCCTGAAAACCCCTGTGCATATAACACACGCTGACTTTCATCTGCATAACCAAAATCTGGCATACGATTCATTGAAATATCAATCAATCCGCCCCAGCCAAACTCAACTTTGGTTGCTTCTAACTGCGGAAACACTTTGAGCATTTTATTGCGCATGACTTGTATTAAATTGGCTGGTGATTCCTGCCCTGTATAGCTACATCCACCGCCAAATACCAAGCGCTTATCAGCGGATAAGCGGTAGTAATCTAAAATAAAACGCATATCTACCACGGCGGCATTACTTGGTAATATTTGCTGGGCTAACTCATCTGCGAGAAGCGCAGTTGCAATCACCCAAGAGCCTACTGGTAAAATGCGTTTGGCTAGTATTTGCGCGGGTTTAGCCTGTATGCTTTCCATGCCAACATTGCAGCCTAATATGAGCTGGTTACAAGTTACAGTGCCATTTAGGCTAATAACGCGCACTTTATTGCCTTGACTGCTCCATGTTGTCACCGGTGAATTTTCATAAATTTCCCCAGTACCGTCTGCAATCGCTTTTGCTAAACCCTGTGCCAATTTAAGCGGATGCAAGTGACCGCCATTTTTATCTAAGGCACCCGCTAAATAACGCGCTGAGCCTACATATTGTGGCATTTCATCTTGTGTGATCCATTGGTTTTTATAACCATAAGTCTGCGCTAGATGCGCTTGCCATGCGCTTAACTGTGCGACATGTTTTTGTGTAATAGCGGCTTCAATATGACCTTGTTGGTAATCACAGTCTATGCTGTAGCGTACTATTCGCTCACGCAAATGTTCTGCCGCATCGTGCACCAAACGCCAAACTTGCTGGGCGCTAGTTAAATCTAGATGCGTTTCAAAGTTACGTTGGCTGCCACCAAACTCTGGAATGACATGCCCGCCGTTACGCCCCGATGCACCATAGCCTATGCGTTTTGCTTCTAACAGCACTACTTTTAAACAACGTTCTTGTAGATTTAATGCAGTGTGCAAGCCCATGAAGCCACCACCAACAATACATACATCACAATCATTAATGCCGTTTAATGACGGGTAATCTGTGCGCGGCTCTGGTAATGAGGCTTCGTAGTAGCTCGGGGCTAAGGTGGTCATAATTTTTAGCAGGGGTGGCGGCTGGTTGCCCACACTACAGCTTTATCCAAGTTGTTTTGAGTTCTGTATATTTATCAAAAGCATGCAGAGATTTATCGCGTCCATTACCAGATTGTTTAAAGCCTCCAAAAGGCACAGTGACGTCATCTTCATCGTAGCAATTCACGTGGATAGTGCCAGCGCGCAAGGCTTTGGCGGCAATATGTGCACGACTAATATCGCGTGACCATACCGAAGCAGCTAGGCCATAGGGCGTGTCATTTGCTATGCGAATTGCCTCATTTGCATCATTAAAGCTCAGCACAGAAAGCACTGGACCAAAAATCTCTTCGCGTGCGATTTTCATGGTGTTATTCACTTCAGTGAAAATAGTGGGCGCTACATAGTAACCACCCGTTTCAGTCATGACTTGTTTGCCACCTGTGAGGCAGTGGGCTCCTTCGGCAACGCCCGCGTTAATGTAGCGCATCACGGTGTTAAGTTGGGTTTCATCAACTAGTGCACCCATTACCGTATCAACCGCTAAAGGGTCTGCTGGCTGATATTGAGGCATTAAGCTCAAAGCTTTTTCTAAAAAACGTGTTTGCACAGAGGCGTCAATAATCAAGCGTGAAGGCGCATTGCAGCTCTCACCTTGATTAAAGAAAATCGAGGAAATACAACTTTCAGCGGCAGCATCGATATCTGCATCAGCAAACACAATAAACGGGGATTTTCCGCCCAGCTCAGTCCATGCGCGTTTAAGGTTAGATTGACCGGCATATTGCATGATCATTTTGCCAACATTGGTAGACCCTGTAAACGCAATGCAATCGACATCCATATGTAATGCTAATGCGCTACCAGCTTCATGCCCAAACCCAGGAACCACATTAAATACCCCTGCTGGAATGCCTGCCTCTAAAGCAATTTCTGCTAATTTAAGCGCAGTGAGTGATGATTTTTCTGATGGTTTTAACACAATGCTATTGCCTGCCGCTAGCGATGGCGCGATTTTCCAGCATGCCATAATCATGGGGTAGTTCCACGGCACAATGGCGCCTACAACACCAATAGGCTCGCGCGTAATGAGCGCTAATGCCGTGCGGGGGGTTGGGGCAATTTCATCATAAATTTTATCAATCGCCTCGCCAAACCAGCGCAAATTATTCGCCGCTGAGTTCACATCTACATTCAGGCTATAATTGACTGGCTTGCCCATGTCTAGCGTTTCCATCAATGCTAAAGTTTCGGCATTTTGTAATACCAACTCACTAAAATGGCACATGATATTTTTGCGCTCACGTGGTGTTTTGTGTGCCCAGCGACCATCTTCAAAAGCTGTGCGTGCGGCAGTTACAGCAACATTAATATCGTCACCATTGCAGCTAGAAATCTCTGCAATTTTTTTGCCATCTATGGGTGAAATACAATCAAATAACTCACTATTTAAAGCAGAAACGCGTTGCCCATTGATAAAAGCACGTCCATCAAGCTTAATTTCTTTACTTAAGGCTTGCCAATTCGGAATAATTTTTTCGCTCATGATGTATCTCTAAATTTAGTTTCTTTGGTTAACTTAATGATCAACTGTTTTTATCACTGTATGCTAGCGCTGTTTCACGTTTACGCTTACGTTCTTGGTGAGATTGGTACAAGCTTGATGCGATAACTGCCATGCTGACGACGACAATTGTCACGGTGGCAACTGCGTTAATAGTTGGGTTTAGCCCGAGCCTAGCGCGAGAAAAAATCACCATTGGCATGGTGGAATAACCTGGCCCTGATAAGAAAGATGACAATACAACATCATCAAAAGACAGCGTAAAGGTGAGTAAAAATGCTGATACTAACGCTGGAATTAACAGTGGAAAGGTGACAAGTTTAAACACTTGAAACGGCTTGCATCCTAAGTCCATAGCGGCTTCTTCTAATCTGACATCCATTTCACGCAGGCGCGAAGTCACCACCACGTTGGCGTAAGCTGTACCTAAAAGTGCATGACCCAGCAATATAGTAAATAACCCACGTTGTGGAAAACCCAGCAAATGTTGAATAGATACCAGCATGAGTAATAAAGATAAACCCACGATGACATCTGGCATGACTAAAGGTGTGCTTGCCATAGAATTGAGCAGGGTGCGACCTTTAAAACGCGAGTAGCGATGTAGCGCAAAGGCGGTAAAAGTACCAAAAAATACCGACATCAATGCTGATAAAAAGGCAATTTCAAGCGATAACAGCACCGCAGAAATTAAATCGCTATCATTAACAAGTGCATTGTACCAACGGAGGCTTGCATGTGACCAGACAGTGACTAGCCTTGAATCGTTAAATGAAAATACAACCAGTGTAATGATGGGCAAATACAGAAACACATACACCGCCATCATCCAACCTTTGGCGAAGACTTTATTGCTGGCTAGGCTCATGATTTGCTCCCTGATTGTTCTGCTTGATATTTATTGAGTATCGCCATTGGTACTAAAATTAGTAATATCATGACCACTGCCACAGCAGAAGCCATAGGCCAATCGTTATTACTAAAAAATTCATCCCACAATACGCGGCCTATCATCAGTGTGCTTGGTCCACCGAGTAGTTCTGGAATAACGTATTCACCAACAGCAGGAATAAATACCAGCATAGAGCCCGCAATAATCCCCGCTTTAGATAATGGGACGGTAATTAGCCAAAATGCCTTAAATGGGCTGGCGCCTAAATCTGCCGCTGCTTCTAAGTAGCGCAAATCTAGCTTAGATAAATTGGCATACAAAGGTAAAATCATGAAGGGCAAGTAGGAATACACCATACCAATAATCAATGAAAATGAATTGTTCATCATGAGTAATGGTGTATCAATAATGTGTAGGCTCATCAGTATGTTATTAATCACGCCATTGCTAACTAACAGTGTTTTCCATGCATAAATGCGTAACAAAAAAGATGTCCAAAATGGCAACATAATGAGCATAAGCAACATTGGTTGTAAATGCTTAGGTGAGCGAGCCATGTAATAAGCAAATGGGTAGCCAACAACTAAACAAAGCACGGTAGTAATCAGTGCATATTTAAGAGAAGATAAATAAGTTTTAATATAAAGCGCATCGCTCCCGATAAAAAGATAGCTTGAAAAATTAATCTTAAGGGTTGGCCAGCCATTTGACCAATCGATCATATTGGAAACTGAAGTAAGCTCCATTTCTGATACGCTTATTTTCAATACAATAAGAAGTGGAATTGCCACTAATAAAGCAAACCAGCCATAAGGAATGCCTATGACAAGTTTTTTCCCCTGAAATAAGCTTTGGTAATAGCGTGTTAAAGTATTCATGGTGAATTTCCTTTAATGAGTTAATACTACCATCGCCAAGTCTTTCCAATGTGCGTATGCACGATCACCCCAAGTTAAACCACAGCTTAAATCTCGCGTATTATTAATTTCTTGCGCTTTTATGACTTTACCGCTGGCAAGTTTAAGGTGATAAGTGGTGTGAGCACCAAAGTACACAATTTCTATCACTTCGCCTTCGCACCAGTTGTATTCGCCCGCTGGTTTTTCTTTTGTAAGCATGATTTTTTCAGGTCTTAATGCTACACCTACGTTCATGCCACTAGTGCCACTAATGCCATGCCCAACATAATGTACGCATTCAGCACAACGTATAGTGACGTGGTCAGCCTCATCTTCTTCAATCACCCCTTCGAACATATTCACATTGCCAATAAAATCAGCTACTTTGCGGCTGTTAGGCATTTCATATACGGTATCAGGTGCCCCTACTTGTAAAAAGTAACCTTCAGACATCACCGCGATGCGGCTGGCCATAGTCATGGCTTCTTCTTGGTCGTGCGTCACTAATACGCAGGTGACACCCACATCTTCAATAATATTAACGAGTTCTAATTGCGTAGTTTCACGTAATTTTTTGTCTAGCGCACCTAATGGCTCATCAAGTAATAATAGTTTAGGGCGCTTAGCCAAGCTGCGTGCTAAAGCAACCCGTTGCTGCTGACCACCTGATAGTTGATGAGGCTTACGTTGCGCGTATTTGTTAAGCTGCGCTAAACTCAACATGGCTTCCACTCGAGCCGCTATTTCATCCTTGGGCATGTGGTCGCGTTTAAGACCAAACGCAATGTTTTCCCACACACTTAAATGTGGAAAAAGCGCATAAGATTGAAACATCATATTAATAGGGCGTTGGTGGGGCGCTAGATTGGTGATATCTTGCCCTTCAAGAAATATCTTACCTTTGGTGGGTGTTTCAAACCCAGCTAGCATGCGTAACAGTGTAGATTTTCCACAACCAGATCCACCGAGTAAACCAAATATTTCACCTCGATTTACACTCAGTGATACATCATCCACCGCCTTTACTGCACCATCATAAATTTTAGTTAAACTTTCAACACGTAATAACACTTCTTTTGGTGCTGATTGTTTTTCATCTTTTGGTTTTGGTGCTGTCGCCATGTTGACCTCGCATAAAATGAATCCTAAAGTTTAAAGGCTGCATTACTCCAACTTAGCTTGTTTAAAACTAAGTAGCAGTCATGCAGTTAATCAAGTGAAGTGCTAGGAGTTATGTACCAGTTTTAAACTGAGTAAATAAACGTGTGATGATACGTTTTGTTTTACTGTCTTCCACACTTGGAGGGACTAATTTGGCAACATCCTCATCACTTAAAAAGATAGATTTATTATCTTTAATTTCAGGATCAAGAAATTCTGTTGCTGCTTTATTAGGGTTGGCGTAAGTAACCGTATTAGTAATCGCCGCAATTACTTTAGGTTGTAACACATAGTTGATAAATTTATGCGCATTGTCAGGGTGTGGCGCATCTGCAGGAATCGCCATCGTATCCATAAACATTAATCCACCCATTTTTGGTACTAATGCGACAATTTTTTGCTCTGATTTATTTTCAATTGAGCGCTTGCGTGCCAGGTTAAAGTCACCAGCCCAGCCATAAGCTACACATACATTACCACTGGCTAAATCATCAATCTGACCTCCTGAAGAAAAGCGCTTGATATCAGGGCGTACTTTCATCAGCATATCAAAAGCTTGTTGGTAATCTTCAGCTGGTCCATTGACTACAGGTTTGCCTATGTAATGCAAAGCCGCTTGAAAAACATCTGTAGGCGTATCTAAGAAAGTGATACCGCATGATTTTAATTTATTGGTATATTTCGGATTAAATACTAAATCCCAAGCATTTTCTGGCATGGGCATATCACCAAGCGCTGCTTTAACTTTATCTTCATTAATGCCAACGGTGTTATAGCTCCACAACCAGTCAACCAAGTACGCATTTCCTGGGTCTAGTACAGACATTTGTTTTAAAATGCCCGTGTCTAAATTGCCATAATTGGTTAATTTTGATTTATCTAATTTTTGGAATAAACCACCTTCCATTTGTAGCTTTGCCCAATTAGAGCTCGGCACTACAATATCGTAACCTGTATTTTTTGCCATTAATTTTGCATGCAAAATTTCATTACTATCAAAAATATCATAACGCACTTTAATGCCAGTTTCTTTTTCAAAATTAGCAATGGTGTCTGGCGCAATATAATCTGACCAATTATAAATATTGAGTACTTTTTCTTCTTCAGCTACTTTTTTACTTTCTTCTGCTTTTTTGCCGCACGACGCTAAGCTAATCATTGTTAAGCCAGCAAGGAGGGCGGCTAAATACTTTTTCGTGAAACTTTTGTTGAGTAATCTCATTATGTTTTTCCCTAAGTTAAGTTAGATAAGTTAAAACGCTTAAAAAACAAGTAAATCAAGCATTAAATGTGCCTTACAACCTGCCAAATACTAATACAGGCTTTATGTAACCACTTAAATGACATTATTACTATCACTAAATATTACATGATGTTTTTAATAGTACAACAATAAAACTCAGCCGTTTTTTTAAACTTAAACGCATGGCTAAATGCACGTTTTGCATTAACAAACCTACTTAAATCAAGTTTAAATTTTTTACATCAACGAGTGTTTGATCCAATGATAGCTTGATAAGAGACATCATTTGGTCGATTTCTTCATGTGTTATCACTAATGGAGGTGCAATAATCATTCTGTCACCTACAGCGCGCATAATGACCCCGTTAGCAAAACAATGGCGGCGACAAATCATGCCAACCCCATGATCTGCATCAAATAATGTTTGCGTATCTTTGTTTTGCATAAGCACTAATCCAGCCATTAAGCCGCAGGTTTCGGTGAGCCCAACTAATGGATGATTAGCTAATTCCAAAAAGGTTTTGCGCAAATATGGTGCAGTGTCATCACTTACGCGCTCCACAATAGATTCATCTTGTAATAGCTTGATATTGGCTAAAGCAACCGCGCATGCAACAGGATGCCCTGAATAAGTAAAGCCATGGTTGAAGTCACCACCGCTTTCAATGAGCACATTCGCCACACGGTCACCCACAGCAACACCGCCTAATGGAATATAACCAGAGGTAACACCTTTAGCAAAGGTCATTAAGTCTGGTTTTATACCGAAATATTCACAACCAAACCATTTGCCTAAACGTCCAAATCCCGTAATCACTTCATCTGATACCAGTAACACATCATACTTATTACAAATACGCTCAATTTCTTGCCAATAGCCTGGTGGTGGAATAATCACGCCGCCAGCACCTTGCACTGGTTCGCCAATAAACGCTGCAATTTTATCTGCACCAATCTCTAAAATTTTCTCTTCTAACCAGCCTGCAGCTTTTAAGCCGAATGCTTCTGGTGATAAGCCTTGGCCATGCTCAAAATAATAGGGCTGCTCAATATGTACAATACCTGGGATAGGCAAATCGCCTTGTTCATGCATATAGGTCATGCCGCCCAATGAGGCACCCGCCACTGTACTACCGTGGTAAGCATTTTTACGTGCGATAAAGGTTTTTTTAAAGGGCTGACCTTTGATATCCCAATAACGACGTACCATACGTAAAATAGTGTCATTACCCTCAGAACCTGAGTTAGTAAAAAAGAAGTGGTTAAACTGAGGCGGCGTGATCGCCGTCATGACTTCTGCCAACTCAATGGCTGGAATCACTGATGTATTAAAAAAACTGTTGTAGTAAGGTAGCTCAGTCATTTGTTTTGCTGCGGCATCTACTAACTGTTGACGACCGTAGCCAACATTCACACACCACAAACCAGACATGCCATCCAATATTTTATTACCATCAGAATCCCAAATATATACACCTTGGCCACGTGTGATGACTCTTGCACCCGTATTTGCTAAATCTTTAGTATCGGTAAATGGATGTAAATAATGTGCGCTATCGCGTTGTTTTAGGTTGGGTGTATCAAATATAATTTGCTCAGTCATAGCTTAAGCTTTCATTTTCTTAGTTTTTAGTGGCATTTAATTAAACATGTAATAACAAGTGGCGACGTTCCCACGGGCTGATCACTTTCATAAATTCTTCATATTCCAATTCTTTAACTGATAGATATAGCGTAATAAAACTTTCACCTAATACTTCATGTAATGCAGGTGTTGCACGCAATAAATCAATCGCTGCATTTAAGCTACGAGGCAATTCATACTCATGGTTATAGCCATTGCCTGCAAGCTCTTGAGTTGGGTTGATGTGATTCATCATGCCTAAATAACAGCAGGCTAAAGTAGTTGCCATGGCAATGTAGGGGTTAGCATCAACGCCTGCAACACGATTTTCTAAACGACGTGCGGCTTTAGTTGATTCTGGAACGCGAATGCCTACGGTACGATTATCTCGGCCCCATTGCACATTTATCGGTGCTGCAGTATTACGCACTAATCGGCGATATGAATTTACAAATGGCGCTAAAAGCGCCATGGATGCTGGTAAATATTTTTGTAAGCCACCAATGGCGTGGCTAAATAATTCGGAATCACT